>NZ_JBHLWL010000065.1:0-114780 GCF_042432965.1 Paracerasibacillus soli
CTCCAGCTTCCCCCTTAGCGACAGTTGCTAAGGATATTTTCTACTGAAGTGGTTCAGTTTTCAAGTGCGATGGTGGTTCAATTTTAGAGTACCATATACAAAAGGTTCATATGGTGAATTTGGATTAGAACTTGATATCCGAGAGAGGACTTTGAGAACTGACTTGAAGGATTTCGACGGAACAGATGGGGTTAAAAAACCAAGAATACAGGTGGTGTTTGCTAATAGATTACTACCTTTAATATATGAACAGCACTCAAAGACATATGACGATATAACTGGTCAGGATGCTTTATTTGTGGATAAAAATGGTTTTCCTATGAGTGGACGCACATATCAACAACAATTTAATAGATTGAAAAAGATATTCATAGAAAAGTTATTGCAAAGCGATAATCTAGAGGCAAGTAGTTACGGGCTTTATTTAAGCAATAGAAGGTGGAGTACTCATATTGGACGTGGCACTTTTTCCAATTGGATCGCAGAAAGTACTGGTAATCCACTAGATGTGGCAATTGCACGGGGAGATAGCAATATTGAGTCTTCTTTATCTTATATGGAGCAAAGTGAAACCTTCTTGAATGGAGTTAATGAAGTGTTAAATAAAATGTATGAAAATGCTTGGGAATATGAATAAGGGGCGTTATACATGATTTGGACACAGGAACAACTTTATTTGAAAATAAAAGAATTAGAAAACGGAAATAGACCTTTAGGTACTATGGAAGTTAGTAATTTATTAGGCATATCAACTAAAACGGTAATTGATTATTTAAAACCTGTAAATTTAATTAGGGTCACTAAAGAAAAAAATAACTATTACTGGGATAGAGAGAGTGTCCTGAATTATATTACAAAACATGAAAACTACCATTACCTGTTGAAAGACTCACCTGAATATGTAAGTTCTAAAGAATTAGAAGAGCAGTTTGGGTCCATATTAACTATTAGCCAAATTCAACATATCCTGAAGAAAAACAAAGATACTAGAATCTCTATGTCAGGTTTGGTTAATAAAATAAAATATCGTAGAGATAAAATTGAGGAGGAAATTGCCTCCGTTAAACCTATAAATAATGAAAGAACTTTTACAACATTAAACGGAACAGCGTTAACCTTGAATAATGTAATGCATAACAAAGACTACATCCTGTATATGAAAGTAGTTAAAAAATTAGGTTGTCCTAAGTGGTACGTTAAGCATCTTATTAAATATAAACAATTACCTAATTCAGCAGACTTCTCAACTACAGATAGTTCTAACTCCCATACTTATGTCCATATTAACGACTATCCTATTTTACTAGATTTATACTCCAAAAAGGTAGTATTTGGCGATAGAAACTCTCTTTCTGATTTCAGTGAGGAAAAAGAGCCAATTGATCGTTTTAACAATATGCTAAGGAATTACAGTTTTAAAGATGGCTTTCCAGCTACTCACAATCTGTATTACGACTTTGTTAGTGACTACATTGCCAATACAAGAACTCTATATGTGTACAATTATGTTACAAGTTTGTCTAAGACGTATATGAACATTAAACCCTTACTAACAAAAGAGATATATCTGTACAGCAATAAGGAACTTGAAATGCTATTTTTAAATGAATCGTTACTGAAAAAGTACAAGGAAGTGTTGGGAAAGTTTTTGAAATTCATTATGACAAAAACGGAAACCAATTACTCCACTGTCCCAGTAGTTAGGACTAGAGTATACCAAAAAAACAAAATTGAAACATATTCTAGAGAAGAATTTTACAATATGTATCGACAAGTGAATGATATAAATAGACATCTTGAAAAAGCCATTAACAGTCAAACCTATTGTCAAGATTGGTTTTTACTAATAATGACATTTAGTAATGCATGGAGATTTCCAGACATTATTAAAATGCCAAGCCCAAACCTAAACATACTTAATACTCAACATTTAAGTTTCAACTGGTTTAAGAAAAATATATTGCCACCCGAGAAAAGCATAAAGTTGATTAACGACTTACAGAAAAATAACCGTTTCATCATAAATAAAACCAATGCATTAAACGAGTTATTTGTTCCTACTGACATGACTATAACATTTGCAACAGCAATATCGTTGTTAGAGTTGTTTAGAAGAGAAAGGGATTATGATACAGACACACTATTCCCTAACTATATAAAACCTTCAAAAGACGTGAATTATTTTAATTACATGTTTGAAGGAGATGTGCCTTCATTTTCTTTTAAAAAGACAACTAAATCTTTATTGACATATAGTTATGTCACAGCAAGAAATATGGACAAACACGCAGGTGCTGCCAATGCAATTTCCACTAGATTACGTGGTCACAAAAATGTTGACACTATACAGCACTATGTGCTACCTACAGGTGACGATTTCGATGATATTTTCAGACATTTGTACCGAAGAGGACATTTTGGCTTTCTGTATTCTTTAATGGTGGATTTATCCATAAAACAAAGTGAAAAGGAATTGAGTAAGGAAGAAAAAACGGAATCAATTGAAGCACTTATCAAAGTATTTTCACCAGAAGACTTAGAGAATTCTAGTGCTTTTTACTTTGACCAAAGAAAAAAACTACTAAGTGTTTCACAACAAGTCATTCAACTCTCAAAAGAGAAACTGGATCAAAAATTAATAGGTATTCATAATGGGAATATGCCCTCCTACCGATTAGAAGGTCAATGCTTCGTTAGTGGGGAATGTAATCAACCCGGACGCAACTGTAGTTCTTGTAAGTACTTAATTCCTAAAGTGTCATTTTTGTTAAGTGCAAAGAAAGAAATTGACGACTTAATTGAGGATTTAAGGATTACTGAGAACCAAAATTACAATAGACGAATGAAATTGACTTATCTTATTTTAAATTTGTTAGCTGTTGTAAATCAATCAGTTAAAACATTTAGCAAGGAATATGCTAATGAATATTTTGACTTCGATGACTTGAAAATGAAATTGTCTTCTGTTCAAACTAAAATGTTGGAGTGATAATAATGGCGGATGAAGTTCATATATTTGACAACCACACCCTTCATATTGAAAATGACGAGAAATTTTCGATAAAAATGGCTGACCATTATAAAGAACGTTTTAAATTCTACAAAAGAAATGGAATTATTGAAGGATGTCAGTATAATGATAAAAGTTGGTTCTTATGGACATTGGGAACAAGAGGCACTAGGTTAAGACTATCATTTGATCTAGATATGTTTTCCAATGTTAATGTCGCCCTTAAATGCTACACTCTACTCTTAATGGATAATGGGCTTACAGTAAGAACCATTATTCGCAAATTGAAAATTATTAAAGATTCTATTTTTAAGACAAACTTGTATAGCGAAGAAAAAGTGGAGGACTTCTATGAGTATGTTTTATTGGAAGTACCTGAGTCCTTTAAGTATAGCCATATTACCTATAATCTAGAGTTTTTTAATTTCTTCATGCCTGAACATGGTGAAAAATTTATTTCTCGTTTAATGGAGAGCGATATTAAACCCTATCAATCAAAAACTAAAACACTACCTCCATTTGAAGATATTTTAACATTTAGTAATGAACTATATAATTTTTTCTTAAACGAAGAAACCTCCTCTGTACTGAAAGAGAAATATCTTCCTATATTTATTTGGTGGCAACTAACTATGTTCATTCCAATGCGACCACATGAGTTTGTGCGGTTACAGAAAAGCAATTTAAAAAAAGTAAATGGTCAATATCAATTAACAGTTAAGAGAAGCAAACCAAAGTATCCAAACCACATCCCACCCCAAACGGAATTTCACATTACACAAGATATAGGTGAATTAATAGAGTCATATATTAACTTAAGTGAACATTATTGCACTGTTGATATATCAGCAGAGGAACGTTCCTATTTATTCCCTATATACATGCGAGCGAGATACTACACCAAACATAACAAGAAAGTTTCTAAAATTATTTCACATGGAAAAAATATTCATACTACAACTGACATGTTCAATTCATTGCTGAAATTCTTTTACAAAGAAGTAATTCAATCCAGTGATATTGAACAATTAAGTGCGAATTCAACACGGCACTTAGCAATATGCAACATGAGAATGCAGGGCATTGACCCTCTAACTATTAGCCAAATGGCAGGGCATGCTAGTTTATACACACAAAACCACTATGCAAATCATTTAGAAACTTTTCTAGAAAGTAAAGTAAGATTATTAAGTGAACAGATAAAAAATAAGCAAATGAAAATTACTGATTTCTATACAAAGGAAGAAGTTGAGAACCTTCCTGTTGTTCAAAACCTTAAAACTGAAAGTGTTTTAAATAGGACGAATAGAAGTTATTTCCGACAAATTGAGGGTGGATATTGTACAGATAAAGAATTTCCTAGTAACTGTGTTCCAAATTGCTTATTATGCCCGTTTTTCCTATTAGATGTGGAGAACAGGGAAAACACATTAAGACTACTTGATGAGACTTCAGTACGGCTTAATAAGCAATATAAAGATCAACTGGACACATACTATATTGTTTTCCAAAAATTAATGAACAACATGAATCAAAACAAGGAACACCTGAACACACCTATTGATTTAAACGAACAAGTAAACAGCGTAACAAAATCCATTAATAAGACAATTGAAGACATAGCGAGAACTGAAGCATTAATTATGCAAGTATCAGAAAAAAATCAGGGAAATGAGGAGAATTGAAGTGGCAAGACCTAAAAAATACACTAACGAAGACTTGCTAGAACTTTTAAGACAAACTCGTAGTGAGATAACTGAAGATTTAACGCCATACCTATTAGAGAAGCATACAGGGGTATCTAAGACAGTATGGCGAACACGTATGGCAAAGAAGATCGAACAGTTAAATCAGGCTTTCAATAACCCCTACAACGATTCTAGGGACATTAATCCCCTTCCCTTAGATAATGTATTAACTATTTATGAGAAATACAAATATAATGAAAAAGTACTTCTAACAAAATTGAAGTCATATGACATATTTGTAAATAATATTTTAAAAATGGCTTCTAAAGTGAGTGGACTTGAAGTAACACTTCGAAAAAAAGAAAGTGCTTCGAAAGAAAAAATTCAAATATTAGAAGAAAAAGTGTCTCTTCTAAAAGAAGAACGTGACCATTTCGAAAAGGAATATCTAGAAACAATTGGACAAAGCACATATAGAGAGCAGTACAGAACAAGAGAAACCAAAGAGCCACTCTCTCTGGATAGGAAAGAAAATGTAGAAATAGTTGACTTTATCGGCAGGAACAGAGATTTATTTGACTAATTCAAAGTAAAAACTTAATAACATGTATCCCTTCGCTCCCTTTCTTATGGTTTGTGAAGAAATCCATTTAAATTTATGAAGTTTTTCGTCTTAAAAGAACTTACAAAACGAAGTAATTCGGTGTAAACTGAATTTATAGAAATAATTGAAATGATGGTGGATTTTGTGAAAATATGCACTTAAACTAATGGGGCAGTTTAGTTGAAGAAGAAAAATTAAATATTAAGATAAAAACGCTCAGAATAAATTTATGAGCGTTTTAGTTTGCTGTTTTAAATGCTTTTCTAAAGCCTGCTGAATAAAGAATGTACAATATAATGAATTTTTTTGATTGTATGTTCGATAATATATAAGAGTTATTCCGTAACACAGTTGGTTTTGTTTTGCTGTTCTTTTGTAATTTTTCACTTTTACAATAGAACTTGATCCGAATCAATTTTTATTTCATAGAAACATCCTATACTAGAGTCATCGACAAGGAATACAAATGAAAATGAAATTGGAGGGAATCAACATGCAAAGATATATATTAAGTAAAAAGAATTCCATTACACTGATCAGTGCAATTTTGATTGCACTTGCATTCTTCGGACGATTTTCCTTAGACAACATGGTGTTATTCAATTGGTCGCTCATCATTGCATCCATTCTTGGTGTGGCGCCGATTGCAATCCAAGCCTATCAAGCATTAAAAGTAAAAGTTGTTAGTATTGATGTATTAGTTACGATTGCTGTTGTTGGAGCAGTATTAATTAAAAACTATGAAGAGTCTGCTATTGTGACTTTCCTATTCTTATTTGGTTCTTATTTAGAACAGCGTACCTTGAACAAAACACGTTCTGCCATTAAAGAATTAACAGAGCTCGCACCAGAAAGTGCTTTAAAGCAAATGGAAAATGGCGAATTTGAAGAAGTAGATGTCGATGATGTAGACGAAGGTGACATTTTATTAGTTAAAACGGGTGCAAAAGTTCCGGTAGATGGAACAGTGTTAACTGGTGAAGGTCACATTAATGAAGCAAGTATTACTGGAGAATCTCTACCTGTAAGTAAAAAGGTTGATTCTGAAGTATTTGCTGGATCTATCTTAGAAAATGGAACGATTCAAATTCAAACTGATCGTGTAGGGGAAGATACAACATTTGGTAGAATTATCGAATTAGTTGAAGAGGCACAGGATTCCAAATCAGAAGCAGAACGTTTCATTGACCGATTCTCAAAATACTATACACCAGCTGTTTTAGTCCTTGGTTTTATTGTTTGGTTGTTCTCAAAAGATATTGAATTGGCAATCACCATCCTTGTATTAGGATGTCCTGGAGCATTAGTGATCGGTGTACCTGTATCTAACGTCGCTGGTATCGGAAACGGCGCACGTAATGGTGTACTTCTAAAAGGTAGTGAAGTTATCAATGACTTTAGCAGAGTGGATACCATCGTATTTGATAAAACAGGAACATTGACAGTAGGAAACCCTGAAGTTGCCGAAAAAGAATTTTACGGAAATAATACCGAGGAAGTTCTAGGATACTTAGCTAGTGTGGAACGTGAATCGGAACACCCATTAGCAAAAGCAGTCCTACAGGATATTGGCGAGACAACTTTATCTACTGTTGAAGAAACCGAAGTCGTTAAAGGTGGCGGAATTGTAGCAAAAATAGGTGTTCATCGTATAGCCGTTGGTAACGTAGCTTTAATGGAAAAAGAAAATGTGAAATTAAGTGAAAAAGCTAAAAAAGATGTCGAACGCTTTGAGAAAAATGGGAATTCTCTTGTGTTAACTGCGGTCGACGGAGAATTAAACGTTCTAATGGGTATTCGAGATCAAATCCGCCCGGGTGTGAAACAAGATCTTCAAAAACTGAAAAAACTAGGGGTCAAAAACCTTGTCGTTCTTTCTGGGGACAACCAAGGAACCGTAGATTTAGTTGCTCGAGAACTTGGGTTAACAGAAGCACATGGTCATATGCTACCGGAAGGAAAATCTGCTTATATCGAAAAAATGCAAGCAGAAGGTCAAATCATTGCCTTTGTCGGTGACGGAGTGAATGATAGTCCTTCACTAGCCTTAGCAGATATCGGAATCGCCATGGGAAGTGGAACAGATGTTGCAATTGAAACATCAGATGTTGTTTTAATGAACTCTGACTTTAGCCGTTTGCCACACGCACTAGGCCTGACAAAATCAACATCAAGCAACATGAAACAAAACATCATCATTGCAGTGGGTGTGGTATTGATCTTACTTGCTAGCTTACTCTTTAGTGAGTGGATGAACATGTCCATTGGGATGTTGGTTCACGAATTAAGTATCTTAGTAGTTATTTTAAATGGTATGAGATTGTTAAGATATCGTTTGAGAGGATAATTTTATTAGAAAGTGGTCTCTACGAACGATAAACGGGAAGTATTCTTTCTGAAAAACAAAATACTTCCCTTATTTTTTCCGAAACTTGATTTCCGTCAATTTCATTTCGTTGAACCTGAGCTATACTTAAATTGTAAAGAAGAAGAGGGAAAACAAAAAAATCAAAGATAAGATGAAAGGAGAAATAATTCATGCAAAAAGCAGTTATTCAATTAGAAACATTATCTTGTCCATCTTGTATGCAAAAGATTGAAAATGCGGTGAAAGGATTAAACGGGGTTAATCAAGATAGCTTAAAAGTATTATTCAATGCAAGTAAAGTGAAAGTAGATTTTGATTCCGAAACGATAGACATCGAAAAGATTGAAAAGGCAATTAAAGACCTAGGCTACCCAGTCATCAAATCAAAGGTAAAAGTAGCCTAAGGTACAATTAATATTGAAGTTGATCCAATGTATGTTTAGTAATAATGGCAACAAATAGTTAAAATAATAGGGAGGAAAAGAAACATGGTACAAGACAAAACACCACAAGAAAGACTGCAAGAAGAGCAAAAACACAAAGAACACGTGCACCATACAAAAATTAATGCAGCAGCCATCGCAGATCATATTTTAGGCAATATCCATACAATGCATGTAAAGTTACATCAGTATCATTGGTATGTGAAAGGACCGCATTTCTTCAGTATCCATGACAAATTGAATGAACTGTACAACACAAATGAAGAGTGGTTCGATAAAATTGCAGAACGCCTAATTGCTTCCGGTCATAAGCCAGCTTCTACAACTACTGAATTTGAAAAGTATTCTATGCTTTCGGAAGACCCTGCTGACAAGTATTTGAAAGCGGAAGAAATGGTTGAAAATGTAATTGAAGATTTCAGAAGCACCCGCGGCTTAACCGTTCGCGCGATCCATTTGGCACAAGAAGAAGGCGATGATGCATTTGAAGATACACTGATTGTTTTCAAAAGTTATTTGGATGAAAATATCTGGATGCTGCAGGCCTATCTTGGCAAAGAAGCATTAGAAGACGACGATGATTTTGACGAGGATGACGACGAAGAGTAAATCTTCCTTTCGTAGCCGGGGGTACCAGTCATTGTGTTAGACATCAACAATAATTTTTTGCAGCCCCTCTCATGATGAGAGGGGCTGCTTTTTGATACTTCTCTAATTTCATTTTTATCCTCCAAAAAAATAAAATATTAATTCAGCTATGATTTCCGCACATTCAACTACAGCTTGTTCTGAGTATTTTTACAATATCTCCTCTTTTACAATATATTCAATAATCTAATTCAATAATCCTGCCAGTTAGTTTAAGTATAATCGTTCACAAAGTCTATATTTATTTAGTTTCTTGGTGCCTGGTCACTCTTCGGTTAATTCTGCCCCACTAGTTTTGTTATGATCCACTCTTTTAAAAAATGATTTTTAAAACTTGACCACAGTCAATTACCATTATCAATAATTATCCTATACTAGAGTCAACAACAAAAGAAAAGGTGAAATGTGGAGGGAAACAACATGCAGAGATTTATATTAGGCAAAAAAAATCAGATTACATTAATCAGTGCCATTTTAATTGTTCTTGGATTCTTTGGTCATTTTGGTTTAGAAAGTATGTTCATTTTCAACTGGTCGCTCATTATTGCGTCCATTCTTGGAATCGCACCGATTGCAATACAAGCGTATCAAGCATTAAAAGTGAAGGTCGTCAGTATTGATGTTTTAGTCACTATTGCTGTAATTAGTGCTGTGTTAATTCAAAACTATGAAGAATCAGCCATCGTTACTTTCTTGTTCTTATTTGGTTCTTATTTAGAACAACGTACCTTAAACAAAACACGATCTGCCATTAAAGAATTAATAGAATTGGCACCAGAAAGTGCTTTGAAACAAATGGACAATGGGGAATTTGAAGAAGTTGAAGTGGATGATGTAGATGAAGGCGACATATTATTAGTGAAAACTGGTGCAAAAGTGCCTGTAGATGGAACGGTACTGGAGGGTGTTGGTCATATTAATGAAGCAAGTATAACAGGTGAGGCTCTACCAGTAAGTAAATTAAAGGGTTCGGAAGTTTTCGCTGGAACCATTTTGGAAAATGGAACGATTCAAATCCAAGCTGACCGTGTTGGGGAAGATACGACATTTGGTCGCATTATCGAATTGGTAGAAGAGGCGCAGGATTCGAAATCAGAAGCAGAACGTTTCATTGATCGATTTTCCAAATACTATACACCAGCCGTTTTAGTCCTTGGTATTATTGTTTGGCTGTTTTCGCAAAATGTGGAACTCGCTATCACTGTTCTTGTTTTAGGATGTCCAGGAGCATTAGTCATCGGTGTCCCTGTATCCAACGTTTCCGGAATTGGAAATGGTGCACGAAATGGCGTCCTTTTAAAGGGAAGTGAAGTCATCAATGATTTCAGTAAAGTAGACACGATTGTTTTTGATAAAACAGGAACATTGACAATAGGAAACCCAGAAGTAGCAGAAAAGGAATTTTATGGAGAGAATACAAAAGAAGTTCTAAGGTTTTTGGCAAGTGTTGAACGTGAATCAGATCACCCATTAGCAAAAGCAGTCCTACAAGATATTGGTGAGACGAACTTTTCCACTGTAGAAGAAACGGAAGTGGTGAAAGGTGGCGGGATTGTCGCAACAGTAGATGGTCACCGTATCGCAGTTGGTAATGTAGCTTTAATGGAAAAAGAAAATGTCGTATTAAATGAAAAGGTCAAAAAAGATGTGGAACGCTTTGAACAAAATGGGAACTCCCTTGTCCTTACAGCAGTTGACGGGGTATTACACGTTCTGATGGGCATTCGAGATCAAATTCGCCCAGGTGTGAAACAAGACTTACAAAACTTGAAAAAACTTGGTGTGAAAAATCTTGTCGTCCTTTCCGGTGATAATCAGGGAACCGTAGATTTAGTTGCTCGAGAACTTGGATTAACAGAAGCACACGGTCATATGCTTCCAGAAGGAAAATCCACATATATTGAAAAAATGCAAGCAAAAGGCCAAATCATTGCCTTTGTCGGTGACGGAGTGAATGATAGTCCTTCATTAGCCTTAGCGGATATCGGAATCGCCATGGGAAGTGGAACAGATGTTGCAATTGAAACATCGGATGTCGTTTTAATGAATTCTGACTTTAGTCGTTTACCACACGCATTAGGCTTAACAAAATCAACTTCAAGAAACATGAAACAGAACATTACCATAGCAGTTGGTGTGGTATTAGTCTTACTTGCCAGCCTACTATTTAGTGAATGGATGAATATGTCAATCGGGATGTTGGTTCACGAAGCAAGTATCTTAGTAGTCATCTTGAATGGTATGAGATTGCTTCGATACCGGTTGAGAGGATAATTTTAATAGAAAGCGGTCTTGATGAATGATAAAGGGGAAGTATTCAGGTAGGAAGAACAAAATACTCCCCTACTTTTTTCTTAAAACTTGATTTGCGTCAATTTCATTTCGTTGAACCTGAGCTATACTTAAATTGTAAAGAAGAAGAGGGAAAACAAAAAAATCAAAGATAAGACGAAAGGAGAAATAATTCATGCAAAAAGCAGTTATTCAATTAGAAACATTATCTTGTCCATCTTGTATGCAAAAGATTGAAAATGCGGTGAAAGGATTAAACGGGGTTAATCAAGATAGCTTAAAAGTATTATTCAATGCCAGTAAAGTAAAAGTAGATTTTGATTCAGAAACGATCACCATTAATGATATCAAAAAGGCAATTGAAGACTTAGGATATCCCGTCGTTAAATCAAAAGTAAAATCTGCCTAAGACAAACACACATAACAAAAATTATTTATAGAAAGAGGGAAATAATAATGTCTGAACAAACATTTAACGAAGTAATAACAAACCATTTTGAAAAACTGGATTTATACACTACTGCGATTACACGGGCCCATGGTAAGAACCATCCAGAAGCCTTTGAAGTACGTGAACTATTCGAAAAAATCAGTAAAAAGGTAAAAGACGCAGGTACGAACAAACCTGACTTAGATGCTGAATTTGCTCAATTACGAAAAATCACAGACAACTACACCATTCCTGGAGATGTTTGTGAAACATATGCAGGCACCTTCGAAATGTTATCAGAAGTAGATAATGCATATCAGGCTTAAAATAACTCAAAACCAAAAGAATGAACTTGGTTTACGGTCGTTAAAATAAGAAAGGGGAAATGATTTATGCAAAAAGCAACCATTCAATTAGAAACCTTATCTTGCCCATCTTGTATGCAAAAGATTGAAAATGCGGTGAAAGGAATAAACGGTGTTTATCAAGGTAGCTTGAAAGTATTATTCAATGCAAGTAAAGTAAAAGTAGACTTTGATTCAGAAGCAGTCGCTATTAACGATATCGAAAAGGCAATTGAAGACTTAGGATATCCTGTTGTCAAATCAAAGGTAAAACCTGCTTAATCGAGTAAATAGAATGGAAGCCTAAGATGCCCTCTTAGGCTTTTTATAAAAAGGAGAGGTTATTTTGGAACAAAACCAATGTTGTCATCACCAACATGGACATACAGAATGTATTCGTATCGTTCCCATTTTCAACCATCTGGAAGACTCACAAATGGATTTGATTGCGGAATCTGCCAAGACACTTCATCTACAAAAAGGGGAAATGTTATTCCGTGCAGGTGAGGAAGATGACACCTTATATATTATCAATTCAGGTAAGGCTCGGATTTACCGCTTATCGGATTCCGGAAAAGAACAACTTGTTCGCATTTTAAATCCTGGTGATTTTACAGGTGAAGTGGCCATTTTCCAACCTGGAAGTGTTCATGAAAATTATGCGGAAGCACTACAAAATACATCCATTTGTTTAATTAAACGAGAGGATTTACAGAAGTATTTGGTGGAATATCCGCAGATCTCATTAAAAATACTCTCAGAAGTAACGATACGTTTGAAGGATTCTGAAAAACAAACCACACAAGTAGCGATTGAAAATGTAGAATCCCGCATTATATCCTTTTTAGCTGAAAATGTTGAAAAGGGAAGTGGCAATAGTCCAACGGTTGCCTTACCAATGTCCAAAAAGGATTTAGCCTCGTATCTTGGTACCACACCAGAAACAATCAGCCGTAAATTTACTACTCTAGAAGAACTTGGATTGATTAAACAGTTACCGAAAAAGAAAATTAAAATAATGGATTTAGATCAATTGTTACTTCATACTGAATAAATATAAGCAGAGCAGCGTGCCATCATACTAACCGGGTTCGGTTTAATAGTACAAAACATAAAATAACAAACCTTTTAGCAATCCAATTAGCATATAAAATGGATTGCTAATTTTTGTTGGTTTAACAATGTTTATCTACAAAAAGAAAGAGAAATGGCTACTTATTTGGCACTTATTTTACCAAGATGACATAAATTTGTGTCAACTGCATAATTCATTAGCAAAACACCCCCTAATAACTAAGCTAATTCCTCTGATAAATAACTAAGGAATTGGCAACTTATGTTAAAATTATAATTTGGATTGTGAATTAGTGTACTTAAAGTAACGGGTGCGTTAGTTGAATAAGAAATCCTTAAAATATTCATTCTTTATTATAAAAACTCTTGCTATATTTAAAAGAGACGAATCCATTTTGAAAAAAGAATGATCAAAATGGATTCGTCTAGTTACAGTATTACACAGGGTTGCGATGTACCTTTAATCGAACTCTAATTTAAACCTATAGCTCTATGTTTCAACCCTTTCTTTAATAGGAATATTAACACGATATTATTACTTATTTAAACTCTTAGAATAATTCTTAAATGCCCTTTGAGCAGTTTTGGTTTTACTGAAAGAAGCACCAACTCTAATACATTCTTCAACAAACTCTTTCGTGTCGTCTCTAAAAGGCTTTCCTGTTGTATGTAATACCCAATGTACCATTTCATGCAAAAGGCTATTTAAAAACTCCTCATTAGAATATCTTTCATTAACAACCTTGCTCATTCTGATAAACTGATCACCTGTTTTCGAATTAAAATGATAACTCGCTAGTTTTCTACCCCAATCCCTATTAACAAGTTCAATTCGTATATCAAACTCTCGATCCCAATGCTCTTTTGCAAATCGCATGGCATAATTAACTAAATCCTCTTCTGTAAAATGGCAAGACAATTAAGAACAACCTCCTCTCTTCGTTACAACACAATTACCTTCAGCAAAAAACACATTATAAAATGGTTAAAACCAGAAGTAAAGTTAAAACCAAAATACATTATGTCTAATCCCTTTGATTTTACAGCACTTATTATTAAAACCACAAAAATTCATATCATAGATTGTACCAGTTCGTGTTTAATAATTCCTATAAATTCATCTAAATCCATTTCTATCATATACTTAGGATTTAATTCGATTGTATGATTCGATAAAATGTATCGTCCCCCAGTAGTTCGAAGACGATGGTTAAACTTCACATCGTGATTGAACGGTTTGTGAAAATATTTTAATGATATATTATTTACTAGTTCATACAATTCTTTCTCATTTATTGGATTCATTTTGAATAATATCCCTTTCCATATCTACCTTTTTCTATTACTTTATCACAATATAAGCAACACCAGCATGTTTTCTTTGCACTATTGAGATGTTGTTAATTAAAATTATTGTAAGTAAAGATTGATTTTTATTTGATTTCATATATAATAAGTGTTGGTAGCATAAATAGCTATTGGCATTACTCTTAAAAAGGAGAGATGAATAGATTTTTATAACCATTTTTTCTATTGAGAGATTTTTTAGAAAAGATTCTCACTTAAGTAATTGCAATTGAGAAAGATTGATGCGGAAGCTAATAATCTAACACTGTATTAAATCTGTAATGTAATACTTACCGTTGAATCAATCATACTTGTTTATTAGTAATCTAACAAATTACTATAATAATATAATGTTATTAATATTGCAGGAGGGATTTATCGTGTCAAACGAAAACAAAAAGAAATTAACTACCGCTTTTGGTGCTCCAGTACCAAATGATGATGATTCAAAAACTGCTGGTCCTCGTGGCCCCTTACTTATGGAAGACTTTTGGTTCCTTGAAAAGATGGCTCATTTTGATAGAGAGGTTATTCCGGAACGCCGCATGCACGCAAAAGGATCTGGTGCATATGGAACTTTCACAGTAACACATGATATTACAAAATATACAAAAGCTGATTTATTCTCTGAAGTTGGGAAGAAAACTGATATGTTTATCCGTTTCTCTACAGTTGCGGGTGAACGTGGTGCTGCTGATGCTGAACGTGATATCCGTGGAACAGCGATGAAATTCTATACAGAAGATGGAAACTGGGACCTTGTAGGTAACAACACACCTGTATTTTTCATGAGAGATCCTAAGAGATTCCCAGATTTAAACCACGTTGTTAAACGTGATCCAAGAACTAATATGCATAGCGCTCAAGCAAACTGGGATTTCTGGTCTTCACTTCCTGAAGCCTTACACCAAGTAACGGTCGTTATGAGTGACCGTGGAATTCCAGCAAGTTACCGTAATATGCACATGTTTGGAAGTCATGCATATAGCATGATTAACGCAAACAATGAACGTGTTTGGGTGAAGTTCCATTTTAAAACACAACAAGGAATTAAAAACTTAACATCTGAAGAAGCTGGCGCAATAATTGGTAAAGATCGCGAAAGTCATCAACGTGACCTTTACGAAGCAATTGAAAATGGCAATTTCCCTAAATGGAAAATGTATATTCAAGTTATGACTGAAGAAGAAGCAAAGAATATGCCTTACAATCCATTTGACCTAACTAAAGTTTGGTATAAGAGTGATTTCCCTCTCATCGAAGTTGGGGAAGTTGAATTAAATCGTAATCCTGAAAACTATTTTGCAGAAGTTGAACAAGCTGCTTTTGCTCCAACGAATATTGTACCTGGTATTGGTTTTTCACCAGATAAAATGTTACAAGGACGTTTATTCTCATACGGTGATACACAACGTTACCGCCTAGGAGTAAACCACTGGCAAATTCCAGTTAACTATCCTAAAAACGCTAAAAACTTCCATCCATATCATCGTGATGGTGCTATGCGTATTCATAATCCAGCTGAGGGTACAGTTTCTTATAGCCCTAACAGCTACGGTGAATGGGAAGACTCCAAAGAACATCAAGAGCCAGCATTAGAACTTGGCGGTGGTGCTGATTACTGGAACTTCCGTGAAGATGATGATGTATACTATGAGCAACCTGGAAAACTCTTCCGTCTTATGTCTGCTGAGGAACAACAAAGATTATTCGAAAACACTGCAAATGAAATGCAGGGGACAACGAAAGAAGTTCAGATTAGACATATTACAAACTGCTACAAAGCTGATCCAGCATATGGTGAAGGTGTAGCAAAAGCACTCGGTATTTCAATGAGTGAAGTAAAAATTGAAGAAGCAGTAAAATAATAATTTGAAACTAAAAAGGAACTGTCCAATTTAATGGACCGTTCCTTTTTTTATTTCATTTCGTATTTTGAATCATTGAAAGTGCAATTCTTCCTTTCTCTGCATCCACTTGTTCTACCCATACTGTCACAACATCACCTACAGATGCGATATCCATTGGGTGCTTCACATAGCTATTCGACATTTTTGATATGTGAACAAGTCCATCCTGCTTTACTCCAATGTCAACAAATACACCAAAGTCCACAACATTTCGTACTGTACCTTGCATTTCCATACCAGGTTTTAAATCTTCTAACGTCATGACGTTTTTCTTTAAAAGCGGCATCGGAAATTCGTCACGCGGATCTCGCTCTGGTCGACTTAATGCCGTTAAAATATCTTCCAACGTTGGGATACCAATTTGAAGTTGTTCTGATATATCCGCCTTATCTATCGCTTTTAATGCATCTCTCAACTTTTCTGTTCCAATATCATTTACAGTACAATCTATCATTTTCAATATTTCTTCTGTATGTTTATAGCTTTCCGGGTGTATTGGTGTCCGGTCTAGTGGATTTTCCCCATCGATTATTCGTAAAAATCCAATCCCCTGTTCGTAAGTTTTCGCACCTAATCGTGGTATTTTCTTTAATTGCTTACGGTTTTTTATTTTTCCATTTTCATTACGAAATGCAACAATATTATTGGCAACTGTTTTATTTAATCCTGAAACATATTGTAATAAAGAAGAAGATGCTGTATTGACATTTACACCTACTTGGTTAACAGCAGTTTCAACTACGAATGATAGTGCTTCGTTTAATGCCTTTTGACTCACATCATGCTGATATTGTCCAACTCCAATTGATTTTGGATCAATCTTTACAAGTTCAGCTAGCGGATCTTGGACTCGCCGTGCGATAGATGCCGCACTTCTTTCTTCAACATGTAAATCTGGAAATTCCTCACGTGCTAGCTCTGAAGCAGAATAAACACTTGCCCCAGCTTCATTTACAATAATATATGGAATGTCTAGTCCATGCTTTGTTATAAAATCTGATATAAATTGTTCCGTTTCCCTTGAGGCTGTTCCATTTCCAATTGCAATCAACTCGATGCTGAAATCACTCATGATTTGCATCACTACTTTTTCCGCTCCTTCTATGTCATGACGAGGTGCGGTCGGGTACATGACACCGACTTTGTGGACTTTTCCAGTTTCGTCCACAACGGCGAGTTTACAACCAGTTCGATATGCTGGATCAACTCCTAATACAGTTTTTCCTTTTAACGGTGGTTGTAATAAAAGACTCTTTAAGTTTTTAGCGAATATATCAATTGCTTGTTCTCCTGCTTTTTCAGTTAATTGATTACGTATTTCTCTTTCAATTGATGGCTGAATAAGTCGTTTATAACTATCCTCTATTGCGCTATGTAATAATTCGGTAATTTCCTTTCCAGTTCCTAGTTGCACGATATTCTTTTGCAAAAACTGGATAATTCGTTCTACAGGCGGCTCAATCATTACACGTAGAACATCTTCTTTTTCTCCTCGATTTAACGCTAATATACGATGTGATACGATAGAACGAACATGTTCACTGTACTCATAATACATTTCATACACATTTTTTTCGTCTAGCTCTTTATTTTTCACGTTTGATAAAACCGTTCCTCGTGTAAATGTTTCCTTACGGATATATTCGCGATATTCAGCGTTATCCGAAATCAACTCTGCAATAATATCATTCACACCAGCTAATACATCTTCAACTTGTAATAGTTCGTGTTCTTCTGAAATATAGTTTTGTGCTTCCGTATGTAAATCAATTTGTTCACCATTCCAGATTTTTAGTGCGAGAGGCTCTAATCCTTTTTCCTTCGCAATCGTTGCTTTTGTCCGCCGCTTCTGACGATAAGGACGGTATAAATCCTCAACACGTTGTAATTGTGTAGCAGCTAAAATTTGCTTTTCCAATTCATCGGTTAATTTACCTTGTTCATCTATTAGACGTATTACTTCTTGTTTTCTTTCTGCTAACTGAACTGCATAATCCCATAATTCCTGTATGGACTTAATTTGAACTTCATCAAGTCCACCAGTCATTTCCTTACGGTAACGAGCAATAAATGGTACAGTATTTCCACCTTGTAAAAGCTCTATTACTTTATTTACAGTATTTGTTTTTACTTTCGCTTCTTTTGCAACCCACTCACTTAACACTTGCTTTAATTCTGCATCCATGAGGTTACCTCCTTCATACCTTCCTATTTTACCAAACAACGCATATAGTTTCACGAATCACCTATATCATACAGCTTTTTTAGAAGACAAATTAAAAATGTTGCCAAACTTCTCTTGGTACTTAGAGATAATTCGGCAACATTTCCTTTTCCTCATATCGAATTGCAATTAGTGTTGCATCATCATTCTTTTCTTTGTTTTCAAAAGCCCGTGTTATATCTTGGACATTTGTACAAATCAAACTCTTTTTTACAACGTTGTGATCCTCAATTCCATCAGAGAAAATAATAATATTCATGTTATCTTCTAATATATCATTCGTCACTTTATAAGAACGTGTATAACCTGCCAAATAACCTGCATTCGGGATATGTCGTTTTTTTCTTTTTCCCGCCACACTTGACATCATACTGATATTCCCAATTGAATAAAAGTTATATTGTTTCGTGTGATAATCAAGTATGAAAATGCCTAATACTACGCCTCGTTTTCCGACTAATTGTTCACTGCATTTTTTAATTATTTCATCGATAGAACAATCTAAGTTACTTTTAATGGTTTCAATAGCAGCTTGCGCTGATTCATAAGCTGGTTTTCCACTACCTAATCCATCTGCGAGTGCACAAAAGAATCTATCCTTCGTTTCCACGTAAAAATAGCTATCGCCACAATATACATTTTCATCTTTTGCCTGTTGGTACACTGCCACTTCAATGTGACTTTCATTATACTTTTTCAATCAAATACCTCCGAACTATCCGTTTGCAGCGCTTCCCGTAGTTTTTTTAACGAGCGACGTTGTAATCTAGATACGTGCATTTGTGAGATACCTAATAACTCCCCGGTTTCCTTTTGACTCAAGTTTTCAAAATATGTACAACGTAAAATCATTTGTTCTCGTTCAGTTAATATGGGGAAAATCTTTTCTAGCAGCATTTTCAAATCCGTATCTTGATATCCTTGTTCATTGTCTCCTACAAGATCAAGAATTGCTACCGTATTTCCACTTGGGTCCGCTTCAATTTTGCGATCTACAGAAAGTGCTGTATAGCTCTTACTCATTTCCATCGCTTCTAACACTTCTTCTTCCGACACTTGTAGATATGCTGCAATTTCTTTAATGGATGGAGAATCTTGGTTCTGAGTAGTCAGTTCATCGACAGCCCTTTTTATTTTAGGACCCAATTCTTTAATGCGTCTTGGAACGTGCACACTCCATGTCTTATCTCGAATAAACCGTTTAATCTCTCCGATTATCGTTGGAATTGCAAAGGACTCAAATGATTTTCCATATGTTTGATCAAAACGATTTACAGCCGCTAATAAACCTATCATACCAACCTGCACAAAGTCCTCATGGATCATACTATTTTTTGAATATTTGCGTGCAAGAGATTCGACTAAACCAGTATAATAAAGAATAATTTCTTCTCTAGCTTTTTCATCTGAGGGATCTTCTTGCACACGTTTAATCAAGTGATAAATTTCATCACTATCTTTATTGTGTTGTTGAGATTTGATCGTCACTAAAGTCCACCTCAGTTTCGTTTAGGTACTTAGTCATTAAAACGATTACACCGTATTCATTGTTAATCTGTACTTTATCCATTAGTGTGTCGATCAAAAATAACCCAAAGCCTCCTTCGCGTAGGTTTTCAATTGGCTCCTTTGGATGATAAGGTCCAATTTTATTTTTAATATCTTTTAAATTAAAACTTCCGCCATGGTCTGCCACCATTATTTCTAATCGATTTGGATAAATGCCAAAGCATATTGTTATTTCTCCAAGCTCCGTATCATCATAAGCGTGGGTTACCGCGTTTGTAATTGCTTCTGAAACAGCTACCTTTAAATCTTCAATATCCTCATATGAAAAACCCATTCGGTTCGCTATGCCTGATAAGGTTAGTCTTAGCACACCTACGTACTCCGCCTTCGCTGGAATCTTCATTTCTACAAAGTCAAATGATTCCATTTTTATTTTCACCTCTTACTATCGCATGAACATCAATAATTTCATCTAAACCAGTAATTTTAAATAAACGAAATACCCGCTTTTGTATTTGAATAAGTTTTAAGTGACTATCATTTTCTTTTGATGCTTTTAATGCACTTACGAAAACGCCTAATCCTGTACTATCCATATAGTTAACATGTTCTAAATCAACGATAACCAACTTATCCAATTGATTTGTTAATGTTAAAAGAGTCTCTTTAAGCTTTGTAGCTGTGTAAGCATCAATCTCTCCAGAAAGCTTTACAATTGTTTCTACTTGCCCTTCAGACACTTCTATTTCTAAATTCATAAATGACCCCTCCCATTTATGTTTTATGTACGAACTCGTTAGCCGATACATTTCTCATTTCTATTTTTGCTGTTTAACAAGTTAATTATTATTATATGTCTAGTAATACGATGTATCGTGATGGACAGACTTTACTACTAGCCTATTCTTCTGCCAACACTACTAAGTTCCTATTTGTTCAGTTAACTATAGATTCCCAGATTCATTACATATTAAACTTGTTTTTTTAAAACAATTAATGTGAAGTCATCTCTTAGTTGAAAGTTTTGCAATCTCTCAAAATACTTATAAACATGCATGACGAGATCTTGAGCTGCTAAATGTTTATTTTGTTTCAATACTTCTAATATTGCTTCTCTCTCTATAAACTCTCCACCAACGCGGCATTCTGTAACACCGTCCGTTAATAAAACAATCATGTCTCCTTTTTCAATTACTTGCTCATATTCCTTATACGTTACCTCTGGAGAAACCCCCAAAACAAGACCTTTCGTTGTAATTTCTGTAAACGTGTCAGTTTTTGCATGATAGAAAAACCCTGGCTCATGTCCTGCAGATGCATAGACAAACGTACTTCTATTTGGATTATATTGTGCATAAAACATCGTAATAAACATACCTGCATCAACATTTAGTTCTACTACGCGATTAAGGCTTTGTAATATTTGCCTTGGGCTCATCGATTGCTCTGGAAAACTGTCCATGGCGTATTTGATCATAGACATACAAAGTGCAGCTGGAATACCCTTACCAATCACATCTGCTATTGCTATACCAATCTTATCGTCTTTTCCTGTTACAAAGTGATAATAATCACCATTCATTTGATGAGCTGGAACGCTTATTACCCCAATATCCAAATTACTCACTTTCGGAATTTTTGTTGCTAAAAGTGTTTGCTGCATACTCGCCGCAACAGATAATTCCGAGTCAATTTCCATTTGCTTTTCCCGTAATGCTTGATTTTCCTGAAATGCCAATCCGTATGAAATCATTGTTTCAAGTAAAAAATTCATAGCGTGTTCCATTTCTTGATACATATTCGGATATAATTCCGCAATGGATTGCATATGAATATTAACGATTTCCTCAGGAAAGATACTATTTTGTATAAATGTTTTCGTTAGTTGTTCAGCACTGTACAGCGCTTTTTCATTTTGTGATGTAATATAATGTTTTAACAACTGCTTGTAATGATTTACATCAATTTGCATATCGCCCATTTAGCAAATCCTCCCAATGAATCGTAACTATCATAATATGAATAAAAATATAAACAAATTGCATTACAAGATACTTATATCCGTTCTTGTAATGCAATTCGTATCATTTTTTTCGTTACATTTCTTTACATTTTAACGTTATCTTACCCATTTAATTGTCTTAATCTCAGTTCCTTTCCCTTCCTCCGATCGAATCACAAATTCATCCATCAAACGTTTTACACCAGGAAGACCAGCTCCAAGTCCTCCAGATGTAGAATATCCATCTTGCATTACTAAACTAAGATTTTTAATTCCTGGACCCGTATCAATAGCAGTAATGCACAATCCTTTTTGATCGATGTTGTCAATTATCTCATAACAAACTTTACCACTTTTTGCATATAAATATATGTTGCGAGCAATTTCAGATATTGCGGTTGCAATCCTAGCTTGATCAACCGTACCAAATCCAAGCTTTTTGGCGATATCACGCCCCATTTGCCTTGCACCAACAATATCCCATTCTTTATGGATATTCACACAGGAATGATGGGCCATTGTCTACTCCCCCAATTCCGAATGGAGCTTCAACAACCCCTGTTCTAAGTCTAATGCTGTTGGAACTTTACTTAAGTGTATACCTAGATCAATTAATGTAATCGCAACTGCTGGCTGAATTCCTGTCAACACAACCTTAGCCCCCATTAAGTCAGACATGCTTACGACATCTCCAAGTACCTTTGCTATAAAAGAATCAATAATTTCAACAGACGTCAAATCAATAACAACACCTGTTGCCCCAGTTGTGTGGATTTTTTTCAAAACATCTTCTTGAAATTGAATAGCTGTTTGATCATCTAAATCCGTTTGAATCGATATTAACAAATAGTTATGTAGCTTTAAAATAGGGATTCGCAATTACTTATCCCCTCCTTTTAACGATTCAATCATTTTCTCAATTGCCTCTACCTTGTCCTCAACATTTAATATCTTTCGATTCGTATATTTTAATGCACTAAGAAAGCCTTTTTGTAAAGAGCTCTTTGTAGGGAACTTTTCAAGGTCAATTCCTAGGTTTACAATTGTTTGTGCTATTTCTGGGCGAATTCCCACTAAAATACAACTTGCTCCTATTAAATGTACTGCTTCCGCGGCCTGAATAATATGATGGGCCACCATCGTATCAACAACAGGAACACCTGTGATATCAATTAGGACAACTTCAGAGTTATGCTTGATCACACCTTCAAGTAAATTTTCCATAATTAACTTTGCGCGCTCAGTGTCAACCGTCCCAACTAGGGGCATAATTGTAATACCATCTAAAACCGGTATTAACGGTGCCGATAACTCTTGCAATGCTAATCGTTGTAGAGATACGATGTTTTCCCAATTACCAGTATACTCGTTTACCAGTTGGCGAATAATAGGCTCGACCCACTTATCAACACTCGTTAATACGTTTGAGAAATAAGTCGAATCTACCTTTTCTGTCTGACTTAAGATATATTCTATGGTCATCCGACGAAATACTTGCAAGCCATCCGTTATATAACTTAATGGCCAGCCTAGTTGTATAATCTTCTCGGAAAAATTCTCTACATATTTCATTGATCCTTGTTCTTTAATACTCTCAAATATGACTCCAACAAACTCCTCATTTGTACTTTCAAATAATTCATCAGAGATATTTGATGTATAGTTTGCTTGTTTTAATGTTTCTATTTCTTCCAACCACATTTTCACAATTACATCACTTTGGTTTATAACAATTTCACGAAGATGCCGATCCATATTATCCCCCACTTTTTTACAATAAATTTTATCATTATTGTCACATGTATAAACGTATAATGCAAATCTATTACAGGAATTTTATATGTAATTACCTATAATCAGAATATTAAAGCCAGATAACAACTCCATTTAAAAACAAAAAACCCCTTAGTCGAAACTAGCGGGGAGTTTTTACGGATGATGGTGGCCATACATATCTTTAAGCCCTAAGCTTATTTCTAATGCATGATTTATTTTTTTCATCATACCACTATCCAGTTTTGTGATTTTATCAGTAAGACGTTGCTTATCAAGTGTGCGAATTTGCTCTAGTAAAATAACCGAATCGCGATCAAAACCATACCTTTTCGCATCAATCTCAACATGAGTAGGTAATTTTGCCTTTTGAATTTGCGCGGTAATCGCAGCAACAATAACTGTTGGGCTAAAGCGATTTCCAATATCATTTTGAAGGATCAGTACTGGACGCACTCCTCCCTGTTCTGATCCAACTACAGGAGATAGATCGGCGAAATATACTTCTCCTCTATGCACTTTCAATGACTACACCCCGATCACAGTACGTTCTAGGGTTAGCTCAGCCTCCTCTTCAGCTTGGAAAGCCTCGGATGCAATCTTGAGATTAATTCTTGCCATCTCTTCATAGCCTTTTTGCATGGAATCATACATATTTTGTAAATGTTCCTGTTTCTTCGTCTCTAAATAATTTCGTGTTGCTTGACAGATGAAATCGCTTAGGTCCTTATTTTCTTGTCTCATTATTCCATCCACCTCATTCAACAGGTTTTTTGGCATTTTCACCAAAATCTCTTGCAAGCCTTCTGACAAAACCATGCACCTCCACCAACAATTGAACGACCTATTTAAGTTATAATTATTTATATAAATTCATTCTAATCATACCATTCATTGGCCCGATTTGCAAAGCCTTCAGGAAAAAATATCGTTGGATATAGAAAAGGGTCAGCTTCTGTTCAGCAACATACAATCATTTTACCACTCCAATAGGAGAGCCCGCACGAGTATATTCTGTGCGTTGGGCTTGCATATTGCTATCTCGGCGAACAGATTTATCAATGGTCAATATTTCATTCTGTCCTTACCTGTGAAAAAACATATTCTCTTGGAACTCGCTTATTGATCATACAAGCTACTTCATAATTAATGGTATCCATATATTGTGCAACATCGTCTAATGCAATCTCTTCACCTTTTTGTTTACCTATTAATGTGACATTCGTTCCCACTGGATAGCATTTATCTAAAAGAATCATCGTTTGATCCATGCAAATTCTTCCAACGATTGGCATGCGTTTTCCATTAACAAGTACGTGGATACCTTGTAACTTTCGCGCCCAACCATCTCCATAACCTATAGGAAGCGTTCCAATCCACTCATCTGCTGTTGTCGTATATGTTTTGCCATAACTAATAGAAGTGCCTTTCTGAACCTTTTTAACATGTATAAGGCTAGACTTCAGTGAAAAAGCTGGTTTTAAAGCTAAATCATACTCATTTTCCTTGATAACATTTGAAGGATATAACCCATACATGGATATGCCAAAACGGATGTAATTATACATCTCATCTGGAAATCTTATTGCAGCCGCACTATTTCCAATATGAATAGCTATCTGCTCCGGCCACTCTTTTTTAAATAGGTTTAAAAATTGATTGAATTGTTGTAGTTGTTCTTGAAAATAGCTTAAATCTTGTTCATCAGCTGTAGCAAAATGTGTAAACACACCTGTCAACTTTAATTGTTTCGAAACCTTTAAGATTTGTAATAGTTCATGAAGCTCTTGCTCTGTACGGATACCAATCCGCCCCATTCCAGTATCCCATTTCATATGGACATGCAATGGCTTCGGTAGTCTTTCTTGTTGAACTAGAAGTACCCAATCTTTTTGAAAGACTGTTAATGTAATCTCATGTGTTGCTGCAATCGGTGCGAGTTCCGGAGCAACCCAACCTAACACTAATATTGGTGCTGTAATAGATGCTCTTCTTAATTCTATTGCTTCTTCCAAAAGCGCTACAGCAAGAGCCTTCGCACCTGATTCAAGGGCTTTTTTCGCCACTTCAATACTGCCATGTCCATATGCATCAGCTTTCACGACTGCAATGACTTCTGTATGTGTTGGCAGTTTATGCTTCATTTGTCTAATATTATATCCTATTGCATCCAAATTTATTTCAACCCACGTATTACGAAAACGTTTCATAACGTATTTCCCCTTACATACCTTTTCTAGTATCCATTGTTTTATATCCTATTATTTATCTTTGTTATCCTTAATGGCAAAGAGACAAAAACATCCTTGCTTGTTTTTTGCTATTCTTCTTTTCTGCAACCATTTCAAACCTTCAAACACAATCATATTGATAGTAGATATATATTCCTTACTCATTTCCTGCAAAATAGTTGCTTATTCTTTTGCTGGAAGCAGTTTTATTTTGACGGTTATTTTTTGGGATATACTGTTCACCCCCTTGTTTTTTGTTGTTCGACATAGCGTTTAATTGTTTCACTTGGTACATTTCGTGCGGTAGACACAAAATAGGAACGTGTCCAAAGGCTGGGCAGGTGTTCAAGATGAGAAAATTCTTCCCTTAACTTTTTAGAAGTCACTCCTTTGATTTTTGCCATTATACTTGCAGGGCTAGATGTTGGCAGTGCATTCAGAAACATGTGGGTATGGTCTTTGTCACATTCCAAAGCAACAACAACAATCTTTAATTCTTTACATATTTCTTGGACTAATTGTTTGAATCGTTCCTCCACATCCGTACGAAGAAATATCTTCCTTCTGTATCGAGGACAGAAAACGAAATGATAATTGATTAACGATACGGTTGTGTTTGTTTTTCTGTATTTATTCATATATTCATTGTATTAGCGTTTTATATAGACTGCAACAAATACAGTGTGAAACTTTCTAAACAGGATGCTATCGCACCGTAGTGGGCTTTCTCGCTCGGGAAATCTGTAAAGAATAGGCTCTTTTCATATCAGTTGCTTACTAATTTCCTAATTGACCTAAACTGTTCAGTAGTGAAAACTTACCTCACTAATATCGCTCCGGAAAAACACTGCGCTTTCCGCGGGCGGCTGATGAGCCTCCTCGTGCTACGCACTGCGGGGTCTCACCTAGGCCTCTGCTCCCGCAGGAGTCTCCGTGTTTTTCCTCCGCTGGTGTAGGTATCTTTCATTGCGAATTGATTGTCTATTATTTATATTAGATGACCTAGACTAGCGTAGGCAGAATACGTAGACTCCTCAAAAATGCAAAAAAAAATGCATTTTATCGTGCGATGCTTCGCTGTCGTGGCCTTCCTTATCCTGCGGGAATAGCAACAGGTGAACGCAGGGCTAAGTTCACCACGTCCTGTGGTAACGCCTGCGCTAGCACGTCCTGTGCGTCGGAAACCCCACAGGAAACAATTTAAGGAGCGCCGACTAAATACGGCCTTTGCGGCCAACGTCGGCATACCCCAGTGTTGGGGCAAGGCCGTGCCCGCGGAAAGCGAAGTATTCTGCCGAAGCGGAGGAGTCAGCAGTATCTTCAATAAATATAAGTAAATTAACAGGCACGTTACGAGACAGTTTGGTTCTATTGTGTAATCACAACAATATTTTATAAATAATTAAGAGACCACAAAGCGAAAGCAGACTCTTTGTAAATGAAGAGTCTGCTCTTTTACTTTCCCATCTACTTCACTACTTTACCTGTGACAGATTTCGCAATATCAACTAATTCTTCCTTCGTTAATTGATCACTCGCTAAATAAAAGGTTGAACCATTATACTCCCACTCAATTCCACTTTCAGTTAATGCCCCAATTGAATGTCCTAAATTAACGATATCTCCTGGCACCTCTTTTGGAGAGCTTAAAGTTTCAACTGAAGCAGGTTTTTCCTGAATAAGTGTAAAACTTTTATCACCAGAATAAGACATGATGACACGCTGCCCATTTTCTAAATCAACATCTTTTTGTTCTACTAATTCAGCCCCCGCAGTATGTTCTGGAAATAGCACTGTAAACGCCTCATCCATTACATCTTTTGACACAGGTTTTTCCGCTACTGCACTACTACTCATATTTTCTTCCAAAGCAAAATCTTTATCCTCAAAACTTGGTTTTGTATCAAAGTTAGCAAACTTCACTTCCACTATCGCTTGATTATCTTTATCTAATACTTTTACAAGAACTGGTACATACGTCTTCTTATCAATATAGACTTCCTGAAATGGCAGATTGTTATTACTTTGATAATTCGTCTTCGTATGGAATACATAGTGAGAATCTGTCACTTTAAATGTTGCATCTTTGTCATCTTTAATATCTTGATATAATGATTGAAACAAGTAAGGTTGGCTACTATTTTGTGGCCACTCTGTTTGAAATTTAAAGCTTTTATCTAACGCAGGTGTCAAAACAAACACACCGTCATCGTTTTTCAAAATTATTTGATTACCCTTTTCGTCTTCATTATTCGATAAAGCAACCCGATAGAAGTCTTTCTTTTTATGCCAAATATCAATGTTATATACTTGATCTTCCTTGCCGGTATACATTTTCATTTCTGCCTTTGCTTTATATCCTGACATTTCATCCAACTGTTTATCCATTTGCTTTATTACATCTTCTTGTGACTTTTCACCACAAGCCGAAAGTATAATTGTTAAACTTATCGCTGTCACTAAATAAATAAATAGTTTTCTAATTATGAACATCTCCCTTGTCTCAATGCCTATAAACGATTCCTCAAGTTACACTCTTGGATTTGGACAAAGGGAACAATTACCGTTAACAGTATGCGATTGGATGTTCAAAACTCATAGTAAATATGACACAACTTCTATATTTGAACATGCACTACTATAAGCATCTGTTAAAGAAATGTACGATACACATTTGCAATTCCTTCAATAACATCTGTCGCTAACAAATCATAATACGTATGATTGTCCGCAACTAAAATATCTGCTGACATGCCGTGCACAAAGCATGCATTACACAATGCTTGAAAAATACTCATTTTTTGCATGACCATTGCTGTTATTATTCCAGTTAGCACATCACCTGAACCACCCTTTGCTAGACCAGGATTACCAGTCATATTCACAGCCTGTTCTCCTGTTGGGGATGTAATAATCGTGTGACGTCCTTTTAATATGACATATGTTTGATACGTAGTAGCATATTCACGAGCATAATGGAATGGTCGTTGCATTAACTTTTCTATAGAAACCCCAAGTAATCTTGCCATTTCACCAGTATGTGGTGTAATGATTGTCGGGCTACTCCGCTGTTTTAATACATGTTGCATTTGACTTAGATGGTACAATCCGTCAGCATCCACAATAAGTGGACATGAAACATGTTCGATGGCTTCTTTTATTACTTTAGCTGTATTAGGATTTCTTCCAATTCCTACACCGATTGCGACTGCTTGTAGCTTGTCTGAAAAGGCTGGTTTATTTTGCACTACTAAATATCCGTCTTGATCAGGGTACTCCTCATACATCGCTTCAAGACATTGACTGCTAATACGATTGATTACTTGTTTTGTAGACCGTGCTGTCATCAATCCCGCCCCAGTTTTTAACGCAGCCTTCACAGCCATCGCCAATGCCCCTGGCATGTTATCACAACCACCGATTATAAGCCCTCGCCCATGGTCCCCTTTATGAGCTGATTTCTTTCTTCGTGGCATTGTTTGCTGAAATAGTTCTTTTGTTATCATGATACGATTCGTATATTTTTCAAAAACGAATGGCGAGTGCCCGATCGATACAACATCCCAGTTGCCGTAAAAATCTTCGGTAGAAGGAATAAACATGCTCATTTTAGGAGCACCAATCGTAATTGTATGATGGGCTTGTATAGCAATTGATGAAAGATTTCCTTCATCTGACGGTAGACCTGATGGAATATCAACTGAGACAATCATCTCTGCTTCTTTGTTTATAAGCGAAATAGCTGTGGCGATTGGTTCTCGAATATTTTCTGTTAACCCGATTCCAATTAGTGCATCTATTACAACCTTTTTATTCGTAAAAACATGCTGCAATGTTTCATCATCTACTGCAACATGGACAGTCCCACGGCAATTTATAAATAATTGTTTATGGAACCTTACTTCAGGTTTAAGCTTTTCGTTTTCACCAACCTGGATAACTTCTATATCATAACCTATATTCCATAATGTCCTAGCTACAACATAACCATCCCCACCATTATGACCTGTTCCTACAAATACTGAGATGGGTTCTTCCTTCGATATTATTTTGGTAATCTTTTCAGCAACAGCCCTGCCTGCATTTTCCATTAATAAATTTCCGTATCCAATTGTTTGCATTGTATAATGATCGATATCGTACATTTCCTTTGCGGTAACGATAAACACTTTGTTCCCTCCTACCCGCACTAAAATATATGAGACAACCTTTACAATTATGATGATTAAATATATTCCATATATGTATTTTAAGCATTAATGTTCGATGTTCACGCCATTTCTCTAGTCTGTTAAAACTACTTGTGCTATAGCATAGTTTTCACTATGACTGATTGAAATAAATATTTTACTTTGTTTATAATCCTTCACTGTTATAGCAGGAGCACCTAGTTCGTTTCGTAAAATTTCAATATGTTGAAAACTGAGCTTACCTATTCCTGTACCAAATGCTTTTGAACATGCTTCTTTTCCAGCATAGCGTCCCGCTAAAAACTCCAGTTTCCTTCTATCTGTGGGCAACTCTAAAAATAACTGTTTTTCTTTATCTGTTAAAATCCGTTGTAAAAAACGTTCCTGATTTAATTGTTTTTCAATCCGCTTCATTTCTACAAGGTCAATACCAATTCCCTTAATCAAAACGTCCATCCCTCTCTTAAGTATACGAAGTTGTTTTATTATGTTTAATCATACTATAATAAAGCAAAGCTTATCATATAGTATGTATGATTTTTTAAAAGTTTGTTCAACAGCCCTCATAAAGATAAAGTGAACGCATCAAGTTGGGGGCTTATAGCAGGTTAATCTGCGATAAATAACAGTTTAAATTTTTATCCTTTATTACATGCGTTAAAAGTAATTTAGATTGAAGGTGTTTATGATGTTTATACGACATGAAAAAAGTGTAAAAGAATTTATGCAATATTATCCCATTGTTTCAACGATAGTGATCATTCATATTGCATTGTGGCTCACAATAAATGTATTAAACCTCCCTTTTGCTGTTGAGTTTTATCGTTTTGGAGTTGGTAGTAACTATGGCATCATGCAGGGAGAATATTGGCGGCTTATTACGCCTATTTTTCTCCATGGTGACCTCATGCATATGTTGTTTAACTCTTTTTCACTCGTTCTCTTCGGGCCAGCATTGGAACAAATGTTAGGGAAAGTTAAATTTCCAATTGCGTATTTAGGAGCAGGTATCATCGGAAATATAGGTACTTACTTCCTCGCCTCTCCATTGTATTTACACGTAGGTGCTTCTGGAGCGATATTCGGGTTGTTTGGTATGTACGTATATATGGTTGCTTTGCGGAAGGATCTAATCGATGCCCAAAGCGCACAAGTTGTGACTATCATCTTTGTTATCGGTCTTGTCATGACATTTTTAAGATCGAACATTAATATTTATGCACATATTTTTGGTTTTATTGGAGGCTTCGCATTAGCGCCTCTCGTATTAAAAAATGTACGGTCATATTCACCATGGAGAAATGTGCGGCGTTATCGGGATCCAGGTGATGAATCAGAAATAAAGTTTGATCCAAACCGTTGGAATAAAAAGAGGCGAATTCCGTTCCAAATTCGAGGAAACGTAATTTGGATTATATTAGTCATCCTCATCGCATTCGGCTTATTGAGTAGAATTGGTTTATTTTAAGCATATCATTTAGTAATCATCTTCCCACTCACATGCTGAGGTTGAGACATTGATTTTTTCAATGTCTCTTTTTCGTTTCTTCCATATGGGTTCTATTAAACGCTCGCTCCTATGTGACCAGTTCTCGCCTTTTCTCTTCGTCGAACATGTCAAACACTAAAATGAGTGTGAACCGAACCACTATGAATACACAAAAAAAGCCCCTTTTCACTGCGAAGGAGCTTTTAACATGCCAATATTTACTTTCCTCTATTACGACGATTTTGGAAATTGTCTTTACGGTTACGATTTCCTTTATAGCGTCCTGATTGGCCTCTTTTACCGTGGAATCGTTTATTATTTGAACGGCGTTTATTATCACGCATATTCTCTGCCTTTTTAACACTTACTGGCGCAATGGAAGATATCTGTACAGGAACATCTTTGCGTTCTTTTGTAAGCATTTTTAATGCTGCAGATATAATCGTAATCGAATCATGGTCTTCTAATAATTCATTGGCAGTTTCATGATAAGATTTCAAATCATTTTTCTCAATAAGCTTCAGAATCTTTTCTGCAGTTGCTTGTTGTTGACCACGAGCCGCTTCTTGATTTGATGGTGGTGTTAGACGCTTCATCTTGCTCTTCGTTAACTGTTCAATTAATTTTAACTGTGCCATTTCACGCGGTGTAATAAATGAAATTGCTTCACCAGTACGTCCAGCTCTACCTGTCCGGCCAATTCTATGCACATAGCTTTCTGGATCCTGTGGAATATCAAAGTTATATACATGTGTAACACCAGATATATCTAATCCTCTTGCAGCTACGTCTGTTGCAACTAGTACATCAATACGTCCATGTTTAAATTTATTTAAAACAGACATACGTTTTCCTTGTGTTAAATCACCATGAATCCCTTCAGCACGAAAGCCTCTCGCTTGTAATCCTTCAGCAATTTCATCTACACGTCTTTTTGTTCTACTAAACACAATTGCTAAATCTGGATCATGAATATCAAGGTGGTTTGATAATGTTTCAAACTTAAACTTCTCTGGTATTTCGATAAAATATTGATCAATATTTTCAACTGTTAATTCTTTCGCCTTTATTTTTACTTCGTGTGGTTGTTTCATTAAATTTGTAGCAATTTCTCTAATTTCTTTCGGCATTGTAGCTGAAAATAGTAATGTTTGTCTTGTTTCCGGGATACCCTTTAAAATTTCACGAATGTCGTCAATAAAGCCCATGTTTAACATTTCATCCGCTTCATCCAAGACTGTTAATTGTACATGATCAGTCCGAATAGTTTTTCGGCGCATATGATCCATTAATCTTCCTGGCGTCGCAACGACAATTTGTGGACGGTCTTTTAAAGAGCGTATTTGTCGATCCATATGTTGTCCGCCATAAACAGATAACGCACGAACGTTCTTAAAGCGGCCAAGACGATTGAGTTCTTCGGCAACTTGAATAGCTAATTCCCTTGTTGGGGCAACTACTAAACCTTGTATTGTTCTTTCTTTCGGGTTAATCTTTTCAATCATTGGAATCCCAAAAGCAGCTGTTTTTCCTGTACCTGTCTGTGCTTGTCCAATGACATCATGACCTGATAAAGCGATTGGAATGGTTTCAGCTTGAATCGGTGTCGCCTCTTCAAACCCCATTCTTTCTAAGGCTTTCAATATTGGGCTAGAAATACCCAGTTCGTTAAATGTTGTCACGTTCTTATTCTCCTTTGTTGAAAATAGTTTCCTGTTGTACTGTCATCTAATTGTTTATTATTCTTTTCAGTCAAAAGTTATGATATAGGTTATATCGTACGATAATGAGCCATTTTATAAAAAACTCTCCGTTAGCGCATTTTCGTATGTGCACGTAAACAGAAAGAAAGTTGAGGATACCTTTATATTCTGCCAGAAAATGATTTCCTATAGTATATATTCCGTCCGAACCACATTTTTAAACAACTTCTTACAGCCTTTTAATGATAACATATACATATGTGTGATATCTAGTAGTTGCTATCTTTGTATAGATATGGCATGGTAAATAATATTAGTTTTTTAAATAAAATTTATATATATAAAGATTTAAGGGAGTGTTTCAATTCATGCGACTTCCACCTTTTAATCCATATGTAGCGATTGTTATCGGTGTTATATCCGTCTCCACATCTGCTGTTTTAGTAAAACTTGCAAGTGGTGCACCAGCTGCTATTATTGCAAATTATCGATTACTTTTTGCAGTCCTATTAATGGCTCCGATTATTTTTACTAAATATCGGCATGAACTAAAACTGATTCAAAAAAAAGATTGGTTACTGTCAACGGCTGCAGGTGTATTTCTAGCCTTTCACTTTATTTTCTGGTTTGAATCCTTAAACTATACATCTGTTGCAAGTTCCGTTGTGCTTGTGACACTACAACCAATTTTTGCCTTTATTGGCACATACATATTCTTTAAAGAGCGCTTTTCCTATGGAGCAGTTATTAGTATGATTATCGCCATTTTCGGTAGTGTTATCATTAGTTGGGGCGATTTTCAAATTAGTGGCATGGCCCTTTTTGGGGATATTCTTGCTTTAATTGGTGCTGTGATGATTACTGTTTATTTCCTACTTGGACAAAATATTCGTAGGCGCTTGTCATTAATGACATATACTTTTGTCGTATACGGAATAAGCTCGATTACATTGATTATCTATAATCTTATTTTCCAACATTCCTTCACAGGTTATTCCACTACACAATGGTGGATATTCTTAATCCTAGCTATTGTTCCTACCTTTTTGGGCCATTCCTTATTTAATTGGGCCTTAAAATGGCTAAGCACTGCAACCATTTCCATGGGTATTGTTTTTGAGCCTGTCGGGGCATCTATCCTTGCTTACATTATATTAGATGAAACAATTACTTGGTCGCAGTGGTTAGGTGGTACAATTATTATCTTTGGTTTATTCTTATTTATTATGAGTACAACGCGAAAGTCTAAAGTAACTATTTCCAAAAAAGCACACTCCTAACAGCAATTTAGAAATAGCAGTTCTGTACATTACCTGTTATACTAGATGTATTATAATAGAAGTAGGTGAGATGATGAACGTTCAACTAATGACTGATGGCGGGGCAGATATTCCACAAAAGCTTATGAATACGTTGGATATTAAAATTGTTCCCCTTTACCTACATTTTAAAGATGGGCAATATAAAACTGGTGAATTGGACATGACAAGCTTTTTTAATAAAATTAAGGAAACAAATGAGTTGCCTCGATCTGCTGCACCTAGTCCGCATGATTTTTATGAGGCGTATAAATCGGTTGATCCAGAACGTCCTATCTTAATGTTAAGCTTAACAAAAGGACTCAGTAGTACTTATGAAAACGCTGTAACTGCAAAAAACATGCTTTTAGAAGATGAACCTAATCGAAAGATTGAAGTCATTAATACCAAAACAGCTTCTTGCGGAATTGCACTTTTAATGTATGAATCATCGAAAAAACTAGCGGAAAATTATACATTCGAACAATTAGTGGAACACTTAAAAGAACGTGTGGAACAAACGACGACTTTGTTCGTTCTTAAAACATTAGAAAACTTAATTCTTGGTGGGCGTTTGGATAAAGTTCGTGGCGCAATCGCTAAAACCTTAAATGTTAAACTCATTATGAAAGCAAGTGAAGACAAAGGAGATATTGAAGTAATTGAAAAAGTCCGCGGAGATAAAAAAGCAGTACGTCGCTTTATCGAATTAATTGGAGAGCATACTAAAAACGCTGAAGGCAAAGTGATTGCCATGACGCATTGTGTTGATGAAAAACGTGCACAAACAGTACTGGATGAAATTAATCAAACATATCCATTTGCTGATTCACTTTTATCTGAAACGGGTCCTTTAATTTCAACATACGGTGGAGAAGGCGCTCTCGTTATTTCCTTTTTTAATAATTAACGCTAAAATTACAAAGGAATCTGCATGGTTAATATGCAGATTCCTTTTTAAGTTTTCGTTAAAAACTGATGTACCATTTTAATTAAAACCTCTTGATCGCTACCGTGACATATGAGGTGCTTTGATTTTTCAAAGAAAATAACTTCCTTTTCATTTGAAGCTATTTCCTTATCTAAGTAATAAGCAGTTTTATAGGGTACCATGCTATCCAACTGCCCTTGTGCGATGAGAACTGGCGACTGTACACTTTTTAAGTACTTTTTTGTTGCATGAATCAATTTCATAAATTCAATATTTGCACGCAGTGGAATCGTACCCCACTTTCGCTTATAGTGTAAGTAAAATCGATTTTTATTTATTTTCCCACGAACAGCATCTTTCAGCATATCCGTTACTTCCGCAAACAAATGCTTAAATGATAAATACTTTCCAGCTGGGGCTAATAAAACTAACTTATCAACATGATGTTTTGCAGCTAAATATGCGGCAATCATCCCACCCATAGAAAATCCAATTACATATATTTCGTTACATTTCTCTCTCATTTGGTGAAGTGCATGTTCAGCTGCATCCAACCACTCATCATACGTTTTATCCTCAAGAGAAAGGTTTTTCCCATGTCCAGGTAATATCGGGACTTGAATGATCCAATTTGTTTTTTCCTTCAGAAAGTCTGTCAACGGCTCCAATTCATAAGGTCCACCTGTATATCCATGGATTACTAAGCATCCGATCATATTATGCGCTCCTCATTTTAATTTAGCATGACCTATCAACAGGTTTAGGGTGCATAGCACAGATTAGGTCTGTTCTTCTTTTGCCCTTCTTTTCAATAATTATTAATTTCCTTACCTTGGATTAAAGGTTTTGAGTAATGAGCCTACCTGCTTTACGATTGGAGAAACTTGGTGATACGTATTCGCCAATTGGCCCACTGTTGTAAGAACTTTATCCAAGTCAAACTGCCCTTTTTGATTTGGATACATTTCATTTGATGATTGCATTTGCATATTTTGTTGTTGTGGTGTTTGGTGTTCTATTGTTTGTTGTTGCATATTTTGCTGTTGCATATTTTGCTGTTGCATATTTTGCTGTTGGCCAAACATAGGCTGGGGTGTATCCTGTTGCATATTCATTGTCGATTCGTGCCAGTTCTCTGGAAGTTTTGGTTTAGAAAACTGCTCAAATGGAGTCACATATGCATTGTTCTGGTTCATACTCCCATTTTGGTGTAGTGGCACTGGTGTACTCTGATTAAAATCATGTAGTGGATGATAAGGCTGAGCAGCATCATAAGCATATGGATAGTTTAGATTCAATCTATCATCGTTCACTCGATAATTTGGGGCATTTTGAATTAAGTTTGTCTCAGGATATGTGGGAGGCTGTATATGATTATAATTTGGCATACGTTGGAAACTTGGATTTCCATAAGGGGAGAAGTGATTAATTTGATGATAGTTTGCATATGGATTTGTAGTAAAGTTCCTTTGGTGTGCTATATCATTCGGTCTTTCATACATTATTTCACATCCTTTAACAACATACTTGTTACATCTTATGAGATTCACGAAATTTTGTTAAAAAAATATAAGCCCCAGCTAAGCTGGTAAGCCCACTTTTCAATGACTTATTTACGAATTTAGCGAGTTATTTCTCCTGCAAATGATGTGATGTTATAAAGGAAGGATTTTAAAATGAAATAAAAAAAGGGCCAGGACAAAACCAAAGTGTAGCCCCCCTTAACTACTACATTTTAGTATGAACTACGGAACCTTCTTACTAATGACAGAGTTAAACGAGGGGGGTAGACCCTGATGTCCTAGCCTCTTATTTTGTTAGCCATGACTTAACCTTACTATTTCTCATACTTAATCATCAATATCGATGACCAATATTTTACCAGTAATCGCGTCAATCTCAAATTCAGCTTCTTTGTCACCAGATTTAATTTCAATTTCGTAAATTAATCGACCATCATCTTCATCTAGTTCAACTTCTGTTACGTATCCAGGGAATTCCTTCAGTGCAATCTCTGTAGCTTCTGCGACAGAAATAACTGCCTTTTTATCGACCTTTTTCTTTTCTTTTGATTTGTGCTTTTCTTTATGATTTGATTTATGCTTTTCTTTATCATCTGATTTATTTTCATGATGATTCGAATTTTCCTCGGACTTTTCTTTTTTCACTTCTTTATTAGATTGATTACTTTTAGTATTTGTACTGTCATTGTTTTGTGCGATTTGTGTATCTTGCGTATCCTCGTGTTCCTCTATTTCAACTTGTTGAACCGGTGTCTTTTGACTAATTTGCTTTTCTTTCATTTTTAGAACTTCACCGGTATTTCCATCAAGTTTTATAGAATATTTTTTTCCATTGCCTTCTAATTCTACTTCATAAACAACTCGATTATAATCCTTCTCTAACTCAATTTCTGTTAACTCTCCAGGATATTGCTGCTTTACAAGTTCTTTTATGTCATCAAATGATAATTTAGGATCCTGTTGTGATGCATTTGTATGATAAAGTCCAAATCCTAGTACGAGTGCTATTGCAGAGATGCTAATCGTTAAAATTAATTTCTTCTTCACTTTGTTCCCTCCATTTCATTTGTTACTTATATCATATACACAAACAATGAAGAACCAATGTGAGTTAGATTAGAAAACCATGAGAATTTAGTAAAGATTTTACTGGGAGCGAGGTAATTCTAATGTAAATGTCGTTCCCTCACCTGGTTTACTCTCAACTAGCAGTTCACCTCGATGTACTTGTGCAATAGCCTTAGCAATTGGTAACCCTAACCCTGTACCACCCGTTTCACGACTACGCGCTTTATCTACACGATAAAAGCGATCAAAGATATATTTGAGGTCCTTCTCCGGTATACCTTGTCCATAGTCGATTACTTTAAAAATTATCATCGTTCCATCCGTTAATAATTCTAATTTAACTTCCCGATCACTATATTTTAAAGCATTATCAATTAAAATATAAATTACTTGCTGGAGTTGTTCTTTATTACCTAAAATATGCGCCTCTTTAACTTGTGGGTGAAATATAATCTCACGATGATATGCACCAGTGAATCTTTTTATAGCCATTTGACATAACCCTAACAAATTGAACTTTTCCTTTTCAAATTCGACCTCACTTTTGGCCAATAATAGCATTTGCTCTACAAGCTTTTGCATGCGGTCTGCTTCTGATTCAATCGCGCCAACAGCTTCCGTAAATATTTCCTTGTTTTCTACGCCGCGACGCCTTAATAATTGTGCATAACTTTTTACAATAGAAATTGGAGTTTTTAATTCGTGTGAAGCATCTGACACAAAAATCTCTTGTCTTTCAAAGTTTTCCTCCAAATAATCAATCATTTCATTAAATGTTTCCTCCATGATATATAGTTCATCACGAGACTTTTTCCTTTTCCCTAGTTCAATCTTCTTCCATGTTTTCGTTTGTTTATTTTCCTTCATCGCATGGATAAGCTCTGTAATCGGACGTAGGACAAACTTACTAAGAATTCCACCAGCCAGTACAGCTGGAATCAATATGAGTAAAGATGCAAAAAAGAGTACATAAAACAAAGTTCTCATATTTTCCTTTAACGCCATTAACTGTTGAGAGACCTGTAACATCACAATATCGCCGTTTTCCCATATAATTGGCTTTGCAATAACAGCTACGGGTGCTTCAGACTTTTCCCTAATAATATAATTATTTTCTTTCGTTGAAAAGTCACTGGTAAGCTTTGTGTATTCATACTTTTTTGTTTTTGTTATAAGTGCTTTCGAGTTGTCATTAATAATGCGTACCATACCATTATTCGGCATATAGGCCTCTAATAATTCAGACTTTGGAATGTCTGATTTTTTATTCAATGCCTCCACTAAGTCTTCGGTACTTGTTGCTAACCAATTTAATTCTGTATCAGAAGATATTTTATAGAACATAAAATAAATGGATGTATTAACGGCTAATATAAAAATTAACATAAACAAACTAGCAAATAACTGAATTTTTGTTTGCAGCTTCATCTATCATGATCCTTTATCGTATAACCAACGCCCCTAACTGTCTGGATATACGCTACTGTAAATGGTTTATCAATCTTTTGTCTGAGGTACCGAACGTATACATCTACAACGTTTGTTTCTCCATAATAATCATAACCCCACACATTTTCAATGAGTTGGTCTCTCGTCAAAACAATATTTTTGTTTTTTAATAAATAGATTAATAAATCATATTCTCGAGGAGTTAATTCTATTGCTACATCCTCTCGAAGGACTTCACGGCTATTTAAATTTACGTACAAATCCCCTACAGTAAGACTTTGTTCTTCCGCAACATCTTCTGACTGCAGCGTCTGCCGGTTACGTAGATGAGCCCGTATCCGAGCTAGTAACTCCTCAATTTCGAAAGGTTTCGTAATATAATCATTTGCACCTAAGTCTAAACCACTCACTTTATCAAACACCTGATCTCGAGCTGTAAGTAATATAATAGGTGTTGCTTCATCTGTACGGCGCACACGGCGTAATACTTCTAGCCCACTCAATTTCGGAAGCATAATATCAAGTAAAACTAAATCCCATTCCCTGCTTTCAATTAGTTCGAGTGCATCTTTTCCATTATCAGCCACTTCCGTTTCATAGTCCTCATATTCCAACTCTAGTTGTAGGACCCTACTTAACTTTTGCTCATCTTCTACAATTAAGATTGCCGGTTTACTCACTTCATCACTCCGTTCCTCTTTTTAAAACTCACATATTTCATCATGCGCGATACTATGGTTGAAAAGAATATGTATATACGTAATAATTAAGAAATAATCTACGCAACAAAGAGGACGTTCAAATGTCCAGTGAAAATTCCGTATCGAAATTCACTGCCTTTTTGTCCTCTCTTATTAAAAATATACAATCATATATTTATTTTAATCTTATTTCCTACTTTTGCACAAGGGAATGATTATATAATGGAGGGACACTATGTTAGCTTTAGACCATATTATTATATCAGGTAAAAACGCTGAGGAAGTAAGTGCTACATATGGTGAACAGTTTTCCATCAAAGCTGTGCGAGGTGGAGAACATGCAGATTGGGGAACCTATAATTACTTGGCATATTTTTCAAATGATAGTTATATCGAATGGTTAGGCGTGAACGATCTACAACAAGCATCCAGCGCGGAGAATCCATTAATTCAGCATCTCGTCTATACGTTGGAGCAAGAAGTAAGTCCAATTCCATTTCAAATGGCATTACGTACAAACCAAATGGAGCAATATATACAGCACTTTAAGAAAGAAAACATTCCTTTTACAGGCCCTTTCCATGGTGAGCGAAAAAAACCAGACGGAACTATCTTAAAATGGCGTATGCTTTTCCCAACCTTTGATTTTCGTATCGAATCATTGCCGTTTCTTATTGAGTGGGAGCAACCACTAAATCCTGCTGGTCTGCAAAACCCACAAGCAATTACAAGCGTAACATATAGTGGAACAACAAAAGAAAGATTTACACATATTTTTCAACTTCATGCTAGATTGAGAAATAAAAATTATATTCGCTTGCACAATACAAAGATACGTTTTACAGAAAATGGTCCCCTATCCTTTAAATTGGAATAAAAAGTGATTGGACAAAACAAAAGGGTCAGACCCCCAACTACTAATTATTGTAGTTGGGGTCTGACCCCTTTTGTCCCACACCTTTGACTTTTGCCGTTTTATTACCCTAGTTGTTGGTGTAAAAACTCCGTCACCGATTCAGGTGTTTTTGTATATGCGCTATGCTGATGGGCTTTCTTTTCCCCTTCTTGGAAAATAAGAATACTCGGAATTCCCATTACTTCATACTTTTGTGCAATCCCCTCAATTTCATCAGTATTCACTTCATACCATTTATATTGGGAGAACTCTTCTAAAATACTATCAATAAACATGTCCATCCTTTTACAATCCGGACACCAATTTGCAAAAAACTTAATAATAACTGGCTCTTCACTTTTAATAATCTCATTAAACTTTTCTTCTGTTTGTATATGTTCCATATGATATAACACCCCTTGTTAGCTAATCTTCTTCATTGTAACAAGTTCTGTCCAGCTTTTCTTTTATTATGCTCTACTCTTTATATTCTACTTTACCAAGAATATAGGCAACAAGTAGCCCAAGTGCAAATGTAACAACACTTATCATCACATATGTTGTCGATGTTGGCCAACCAGGATACACAATAAATAAAGAGCCAATAACAAAACCAATAACACAGGCAAATGTACCTGTATGAAATCTTTCCAAGAAGAAGCGTATGAGGCGACTCATGACGAGTAGGCCAATGACAATACCTGCTCCCGTAACAAATAGAACATCAAAATATAAATGATCCACCGCGTCTATAACAGTACTGTACACACCAATTACTAATAAAATCATCGACCCACTTATACCAGGTAATATCATTGCTGCACTTCCTAAGATTCCCGAAAAGAATAAAAAGATATAAGTTGAGAATGATCTACTTTCAATGATTGCCCCACTTGATGTATCCAAAAAGGCAATTGAAGCAATAAGCACTGTGCCAATAATGAGCAGCAGATAATGTTGCATTCTAAATGTCGTTTTTACTTCAGCCTGATAGAATAAATAAGGTAATACCCCGAGAATAAGTCCTAAAAAGAAAAATTTAAGTGGACCTGGATAATTTGCTAACAACCAATTAATTATCTTACTTAAAGATAGTATTGCTCCACCAACACCTATAGCGAGTGGAATTAAAAAACTTAAATGCTTCTTCCACTCCTTACTTAAAAATCCATTTATAGCTGCAATAAGTTGATCATAAATTCCGAGTAATAATGCGATTGTACCCCCACTCACTCCAGGGATCACATCGCTTGCCCCCATCAAAAATCCACGATAAATATTTTTCCAATCCATTGTCTTTTGACTCCTTCATGCCTGTCCTCTATTACCAATTGTATGTAAGCATAGAGTTATCATACCAAAAATAGGTTACATTTAATAGCATTAATTTAATCACTGTAATTAATTGTTCCACTTTCTATAACAAGGTAGATAATTACAAATTAATTTCCCGCTATACAAGATAGATTGATGAACAAGTCTTTACAAAGTCAATTACTAAGGCATTTTCGAGGGGTCTAGAGGGTCGTATTCTTTCCATTCCAATATCTAAACGCCGTGAATGACGCTTTCTCGGGCGATTCCACATGCTTTTGCTTGGGTATCTACCGTGATAGACGCTTTCTTGGGTGATTACGCACGCTTTTATTCAGGAATCTACCGTGATAACAGCGCTCTCGGGGGATTAAGCATGCTTTTTCTTCGGTATCTACCGTGATAACAGCTCTCTCGGGGGATTTCACACGCTTTTATTCGAGGATCTACCTTGATAACAGCTCTCTCGGGGGATTTAGCATGCTTTTATTCGAGAATCTACCGTGATAGCAGCTCTCTCGGGCGATTACTCACACTTTTGCTTCGGTATCTACCGTGAATGACGCGCTATCGGGTGATTACGCATGCTTTTGCTTCGGTATCTACCGTGATAGACGCGCTCTCGGGCGATTACGCACGCTTTTGTTCGAGAATCTACCGTGATAACAGCTCTCTCGGGGGATTTCACATGCTTTCATTCGAGAATCTACCGTGATAGACGCGCTATCGGGCGATTACGCACGCTTTTATTCAGGTATCTACCGTGATAACAGCTCTCTCGGGAGATTCCTCACGCTTTTATTCAGGTATCTACCGTGATAACAGCTCTCTCGGGGGATTACTCACACTTTTGCTTCGGTATCTACCGTGATAACAGCGCTATCGGGGGATTACGCATGCTTTTATTCAGGTATCTACCGTGATAGACGCTCTCTCGGGGGATTACGCACGCTTTATTCAGGAATCTACCGTGATAGCAGCTCTCTCGGGCGATTACTCATGCTTTTGCTTCGGTATCTACCGTGATAACAGCTCTCTCGGGGGATTCCTCACACTTTTATTCGAGAATCTACCGTGATAGCAGCGCTCTCGGGCGATTACTCACGCTTTTATTCGAGAATCTACCGTGATAGCAGCGCTCTCGGGCGATTACTCACACTTTTGCTTCGGTATCTACCGTGAATGACGCGCTATCGGGTGATTACGCATGCTTTTGCTTCGGTATCTACCGTGATAACAGCTCTCTCGGGAGATTCCTCACGCTTTTATTCAGGAATCTACCGTGAGTGACGCCCTCTCGGGGGATTCCACATGCTTTTGCTTGAGAATCTACCGTGATAACAGCTCTCTCGGGCGATTACGCACGCTTTTATTCAGGAATCTACCGTGATAGACGCGCTCTCGGGAGATTCCACATGCTTTTATTCAGGAATCTACCGTGAATGACGCGCTATCTGCGGATTCCACATGCATTACATAATAAATGTATAATAGTTAAAATCGGTCTGGTCAGTTCATTTCGTTTTTCACAGGCTTTATTCTTCAATGAATTCAAGTTCCGGTAACCATTGGGACATATGTTTCTTGATGTCTTTGTACTTTTGCCTCACCCCAGGTAAATCCCTTTCTGTAAGTTGAAACATCGGTTTCGGTTTCCATTCATTTTCCTTCACGTATGTTGGCATAAACTTTGGTGCTGTCACTTCAATTTTGGGCTTTCCGTTTTTGTATGTTTTCGTAATCGTACATTTAAATACGCCACCAATTTGGCGATACATTCCCTTTTGACCCGATAAGAAGTTTCCTAAAGAATAAACAGCTAACATCTGATTTCCTTCTTTACCTTCTACCCACGTGATTGGCTGTAGCACATGAGGATGATGGCCTAATACTATATCAACCCCTTGGTCGGCAGCAAATTGAACAAGGTCTTTTTGTTCATTATTTGGAAAGCGTTCATATTCATTTCCAAAGTGCAAGCTTAGTACAATCACATCTGCCATTTCTTTTGCTTTTGCAATCTCACCAGCAATTATTTCTTTATTGATAAAGTTAACTAAATAGTCCTTCCCCTTTGGAACGGGTATACCATTCGTTCCATACGTATATGCCAAAAAGGCAACAGACACACCTTCCTCTGTTTCCATTACTCGTATACGTTCCTGATCTGTCTTATTCTTATATGCACCTGTGTACATCATATCGATTGCTTCCCAATGCTTAATTGCATTTTGAATTGCTTTCTCACCACGATCAAGCGTATGGTTATTGGCAATCGATACAATATTTACTCCAGCATCCTTTAATGCATCACCTACTTCATAAGGACTGTTAAATGCAGGATACGTGGACAGGCCAAGATCGGTTCCACCTATCATCGTCTCTTGATTGGCAAATGTGATTGTCGTATCATTCAAGTATGACTTTACATGAGAAAAAAATGGTGTAAAATCATAACCATGTTCCGTTTTCGCAACATCATATACCCTAGCGTGAATAAGTATATCTCCTATAGCGGTTAGTGTGATTGTCTGATTAAGCTTTCTCATTTCCTTTTGCTTTAACTCATGTGTTGTCATTGTCTTGTGATTGTTAGAAACTACTTCAGTGCGGTCATTCTTTGCATTCTCGCATGAAACCAATGCTACAATTAGGCATATAGTTAAAATACTGAAGGCGAAAAACTTTTTCATTCTCATAAAATTTCCCCTTAAAAGTAAAGATTTGCGATTCACGCGCTGTTTAAAATACGGATGAATCGAAAAGATCTAGAGTTTATTACAATTTACACTACTTATAAGCTATAGTAAAAAGTAACTATTTTCAACACATCTAACATATTCTTATCCACTTCATAACTTCAGAATACTTTGCATTTGATTTGTCATCGCAAAAGGTTCTTTTATTGTGTTAACTATGCATTCCAGCAATGTAAAAGACCGCTATACATGACGTATTAATCACGTATAGCGGTTCATATAGCAAGTTATAACTAGTAAACTCTAACCTTAAATTTTCTCAATTATCGTTGCGTTTGCCATTCCCATCCCCTCACAAATAGCTAACAATCCATACTTTCCGTTCATTCTTTCCAGCTCATTGACTAATGAAATAAGTAATTTTGTCCCAGTTGCACCTAATGGATGCCCTAATGCAATAGCACCACCATTTACATTTAACTTGTCGGGATTCGCACCTGTTTCTTCAAGCCATGCTAAAGGAACAGAAGCGAATGCCTCATTTACTTCGTATAAATCCATCTCATCAATCGTTAATCCCGCCTTGGCAAGTACATTTTGCGTTGCATCAATTGGACCTGTTAACATTAATGTGGGGTCTGACCCCACTACAGTGCGGGCGATAATTTTTGCTTTCGGTTTTAAACCTAGTTCTTCTGCCTTTTCGCGAGACATGAGCAAAACAGCACTTGCACCATCGCTCATTTGGCTCGCATTTCCGGCAGTAATTTTTCCCTCATCAATAAATACTGGTTTTAAAGCCGCCAAAGCTACTAAAGAGGTATCCGTCCTAGGTCCCTCATCTTCTCGAAATACTTCCCCATCACTTAATTTTACTGGAACAATTTCATCGTTAAACACACCATATTCTAATGCTTTCAATGCCTTTTGATGACTCTGCAGCGAAAAAACATCAAGTTGTTCACGTGTGAATCCCCATATATCGGCAATCTTCTCTGCTGAAATTCCTTGATTTACAATCTCATACTTATTCGTCAACTGTTCACTAGGCTTATAACCTTCCATATTAGAAAACATTGGAACTCTCGTCATGTTTTCAACACCACCAGCAATCACGACATCCATATCCCCGGAAGCAATGGCTTGTGAAGCAAAGTGAATTGCTTGTTGGCTTGAACCACATTGACGGTCAATTGTAACCCCTGGCACATGTATTGGAAAACCAGCAATTAAAGCTGCTGTCCGTGCAATATTTCCACCTTGTTCGCTAGATTGCGTGACACAACCTACAATCACATCTTCGACTAGCGCTTTATCCAGGCCGGAACGTTTCATGACATCATCTAATACAATTGCAGCAAGTTCATCTGATCGGTAATGTGACAATGCTCCCTTGCGTCTTCCTATCGCTGTACGACACCCTTCAACAATAACAACTTCCCGCATCTCTATACACCCCTCGTATTATAAACATCTCACATATAATATATGTTCTGTAAACGCATACAAGCACTTCTTCTCCAGTATAGCAAAAACAATTGATAAAACCCGATAGAATATTTACATATAAGCATTTTTTTAAATAGTTGTCACATTTTATAGGAAATCTGAAACAAATTTTACTTGTTATCCGTATGCATAAGCTGAAAGGAAATGGAGGTTATATGTTTGAGTGAAACAGCGATGGAATTAGTGAATGTACACAAATCAATTGGTCGAAGGGAAATAATTAAAGGATTATCCTTTTCAATTCAGAAGGGGGAAGTCTTTGGCTTTATCGGACCAAATGGTGCAGGAAAAACGACAACAATACGAATGATGGTCGGACTAATTGGTATAACAAGTGGCGATGTTAAAATTCTTGGTAATAGTATCAAAACAAATTATAAACAAGCTATTCGTGAAGTTGGCGCAATCGTGGAAAATCCGGAATTATATCCATTTATGACCGGTTGGCAAAATCTCATGCATTTTGCACGAATGACTCCCGGTGTAACAAAGGAACGTGTGAATGAAGTAATCAAACTCGTTGGAATGGAAAAACCAATACACGAAAAAGTAGGTCGATATTCTCTCGGGATGCGTCAGAGACTAGGTATCGCACAAGCTTTATTACATCAGCCGTCCATATTAATACTAGACGAGCCTACTAATGGCCTTGATCCCGCGGGAATTAGGGAAATTCGACAATACATACGAAAGATTGCTATTGAAGAGAATGTTGCAGTTATCATCTCTAGTCATTTATTATCTGAAATAGAGCAGATGTGTGACCGAATAGGTATTATCAAACATGGGGAACTTATTGCATTACAAACAGTCCATGAAACGCCAACAGATGATAAGCAAAAAACGAAACAGAGACAAGTTATGATTGAGGCTACCCCAATCGACAAAGTAATAGAACTATTAGAGAAAAAGCATAACCTAAAATCTAAACAACTAGAAGAATTCATCTCCTTTCAGTGCGAGAAGGAAAATATACCTCAGATTATAGGAACGCTCGCGGAACAAAAGGAAATTTCGGTTTATCAAGTAACCATTCCAAAAGAAACGTTAGAGGATAAATTCTTTGATTTGATTGGAGAGAGTGAAATTGGGTGAAATGTTAAAATTAATTTATAATGAGCAAATGAAAATGTATATTCGAAAGTCAACTTGGATCATGTATATATTATTAGCCGTTATCATCGTCGGCTTTGCCTTTTTAATGCAGACAGCTGACGAGACCGTGAAATATACAGAGGAGAATTGGCAAGCAGAACTCCAGAAGGAAAACGAACAATTACTTGCAGAAAATGCAAAAGAAACAGAGGAGTTTTTAATTGAATATAATATGGAGATAATGGCAGAGAACAACTATTATTTAGAACATGATATAAAACCACCAAATGAAGACACATGGTATTTTTTAAGGGAAAGTGCAGGATTATTATCACTTGTAAGTTTATTTACCATCATCATCGGCTCTAGTATTGTCGCTAACGAATTTAGGTGGGGAACCATCAAATTATTACTCATTCGCCCAATATCTCGCTCAAAGAATTTATTGTCTAAATATATTTCTGTATTATTATTTGCACTAACTGCTACCATTTTTACATTTATTATCTCACTTCTGATTGGAAGTATATTGTTTGGCTTTGACAGCATCAATCCAATTGCGGCTGTTGAAAGAGATGGACAATTAATAGGAGTTTCCATTGCCAATGAAGCAATAAGTGATTACGCATATAATTTAGTGAATCTAGTCATGATGACAACATTTGCCTTTATGATTTCCGTTCTATTTCGTAATAGTACACTTGCAATCGGGTTGGCAATTTTTCTAATGATGGCCGGAAATACCATTGTGGCGTTTTTTGCAGAACGTAGTTGGGCAAAGTATATTTTGTTTGCCAACACAGATTTAAAATCTGTTGCAAATGGAACAATGTGGCTGGAAGGCATGACGTTACCATTATCATTAACAATACTAGCGATTTATTATACTGCATTCATGGCATTGTCGTGGATTGTATTTACAAAACGTGATGTTGCGGGACAATAAGGGAGTCTATTTCCCTTTTTCTTCCCTTTGTAAATTTTTTAAAAAATGGGCTTGGCTTTTCGTTTATACGAAGCACTATTTGTGGTATATAATAAAGAGAGTGTTCAAACTTTATGCATGATCGTCGTAATTGATTATACAAACGCCAAGTCTACAATTACTTTTTCCATATACTCACTAAATCCCAGTCTATATGGAATCACTACTGTTTAAATGGATTATCTATTCATTGCGTTGACCAATACCTTACAATTGAACACGCGATTTTAGTTTTATAATACGAACCTGGAGTGTTCAGTATGAAGCGCTATCTAACATCACTATTTATCTTATTTACAGCGATTATAATCGTCGTTGGACTCCGTTTAACTGTTCCCTGGAGCGGTATCGTTACATGGGGATTAGCGGCTATTACTTTATTGCTTGCAGCATACTATACAAAATATATTCCAAATGAATCAAAGCAAAAATCTACAAGTAAAAGGGAATGAGCATATGCTCATTCCCTTTTGTGATTTATTTATTACGTTTTGCCGCTTTTTCACGTTCATTTTTATTTAAGATTTTTTTACGTAAGCGAATAGATGTTGGTGTAACTTCACAGTACTCATCATCACTCAAGTATTCAATGGATTCTTCTAATGACATTTTTCTTGATTTACGAATTGTAACCGTTGAATCTTTCGTTGATGTACGCATGTTTGTTAAATGCTTTTCTTTTGTAATGTTTACTGTTAAGTCATTTTCTCGATTATGCTCGCCAACAATCATTCCTGCATACACTTGCGTACCTGGTTCTACGAAAATAACACCACGGTCTTCAAGTTGTGTAATACCATACGCAGAAGCTCTTCCATTTTCTAGGGCAACTAGCACACCTTGACGTCGTCCACCGATATTTCCTTTTACCATCGGTTCGTATGCCTCAAATGTATGATTCAAAATACCATAACCATGTGTTTGAGTCATAAACTCTGTTGGATAACCGATTAATCCACGGGATGGCACTTTAAATTCAAGACGAACTTGTCCATTTCCATAGTTAATCATATCAAGCATTTCACCTTTACGTATTCCAAGTGCTTCCATAACCGCACCTGTATGTTCTTCTGGAACATCAATTTGAACACGTTCTACAGGTTCACATAGTACACCATCAATTTCCTTTGTAATAACTTTAGGTTTTGATAGCTGTAATTCAAATCCTTCACGGCGCATATTTTCAACTAAAATAGATAAATGTAATTCACCGCGTCCTGAAACAACCCAAGCATCTGGAGATTCTGTAGGAGTAACCCGCAAACTAACATCTGTTTCAAGTTGTTTTGTTAAGCGCTCCTCAATTTTCCTAGCCGTAATCCATTTTCCTTCAGTACCAGCAAATGGACTGTTATTAACAACAAACGTCATTTGCAATGTTGGTTCATCAATCCGTAAAATTGGCAATGCTTCTAAATGATTTTGCGGACAAATTGTTTCTCCAACGTTAATATCTTCCATACCTGATACTGCAACAATATCACCAGATTTTGCTTCTTCAATTTCAATGCGTTTTAAACCACTAAATCCAAAGAGCTTGGTAACACGAAACGATTTTGTTGTTCCATCTTGTTTCATTACCGTTACTTGTTGTCCAACATGGATTTTCCCTCTAAATACACGGCCAATCCCGATTCTTCCAACATAATCATTATAGTCTAATAATGCAACTTGGAATTGTAATGGTTCCTCACCAGTGTCTTTTGGTGCTGGAATATGCTCTAAAATTGTCTTGAATATCGGATCCATTGTTTCCTCAATTGTATCCGGTTCATAGCCAGACATACCATTTAACGCCGAAGCATACACGACAGGGAATTCTAACTGTTCATCATCTGCACCTAATTCAATGAATAAATCAAGTACCTCATCTACTACTTCATCAGGCTTAGTGTTCGGGCGATCAATTTTATTTAAAACTACAATCGGCGTTAACTTTTGTTCTAATGCTTTCTTCAATACAAAACGTGTCTGCGGCATTGTACCTTCATACGCATCAACAACGAGAATAACACCGTCCACCATTTTCATAATGCGTTCTACTTCTCCACCAAAGTCTGCGTGACCCGGTGTATCTAAAATATTTATCGTTGTATCTTTGTATTGAACAGCCGTATTTTTAGCTAATATCGTAATACCACGTTCACGTTCAATATCACCTGAATCCATTGCACGCTCATCAACTTGCTCATTTTCGCGGAATGTTCCAGAATACTTTAATAGCTGGTCAACTAACGTCGTTTTTCCATGGTCAACGTGGGCAATGATTGCAATATTTCTTAAATCTTCTCTAACTGACATATTATTTGTCGCTCCTCTTTCATACAACCGAATTAAAACTTTTATATTATATCACATTCAAGTAACCATTCATAGTACTACATCACATTATTCTTTTCAAATTTGAAAAACAATCGTAAACATCGCGCCACCTAAAGGTGACCTTCCAACGGTAATTTTACCATTAGATTGTTCAACAATTGCTCTTGCAATTGCTAAACCAAGTCCAGTTTCTCCATTCTTACCTTTCACAAATCGGTGAAAAATATGTGGCATTAATTCATCTTCAATCCCCTCGCCATCATCTTCCACAGTCAAATATAGCTCACTATTATGTTTCCATGCTTTTAAGACAACTGTTGTATTCGCGTGCCGAATTGCATTAAATGTTAAATTTAATAAAGCACGTAACAACTTTTCCTCATCTACCACCAACATAAGTGGTTCACTTTCATAATGAAATGCAATTTGTTTTTCTGTTACTATTGGAAGTACTCTTTCTTTAATTTGTTGCAATAAATAGGTAATGTCTACATTACTTTTTCGATATATTTGTTTCTCACTCTCTAATTTGGCTAATAAAATCATTTCGTTAATAATCTTTTTTAAACGATTCACTTCATGAACCATTACTTCTAGGCCTTTTTCTTCTTCAGCTTCATCAAAGACATGCTCCTTAATCCCCTCTGCGTAGCCTTGTATCGTCATCAATGGTGTTTTTAGTTCATGACTTGCATTTTGAAAAAAAGTTTGCTGCGAATTAATATATCGTTGTAATTCATTTGCCATATCATATACACTTTGGGCTACTTCTTTTATTTCTCCTGTTGCTTGAATAGGTTGAATATCTTTAAATTTTCGTTGCTCAATGTTCTTCAGTTGATGTTTCAACCTCGTTAAAGGTGTCACAAGTTTATTTGTTAAAAAATAGCTAAGTAATACCGTAATGACAATGCCTATAAAAAACACAAGTAATAAACGCATAAAAAATGTATGTTGCACTGCTTGTAAATCTTTTAAAGGGGTAAGTAAAATTAACTCTAGGCCAATATCTTCTGGATAAAATAAAATTCGTGATGTTACAAATTTATCATTCCCATACTCCCATAATTCTTTAGAGCGGTTTGAAAATTTGTTTTGCTGATATAATCCATGAACAACTTGATTAGACATGGTAGAATATAAAACTGAGTTTGTCTTACCTTCGTAAAGGATTAATTGCAATTCTTGTTCTTTTAGAAACTGATTGAATCCTTGCGCCTCCACATGTGATTCATATTGCTCATTTAATACATTGACGAGAATTTCTCCCTTTTGCTCAAGCTGTCGCTGTTCATTTTGAATGAGCAGGTTTAAAATCAAAGAGTAAATCACATAGCCTGTCACTGTCATAATGACAATAAGTAATGTTGAAAATGCTACTGTTAATTGTGATCGAAGTCTCATGGTTATTCCTCATTACGCAAACGATACCCGTATCCCCAAACGGTTTCTAACGGGAGGTCTGCTATTTTTTTACGTATCCGTTTCACAAGGTCATCCACAGCTCTGTCACTACCAAAATAGTCTGTCCCCCAAACTTTCATAAGTAACTCTTCCCGTGAAAAGGCTCGATTCACATTTTCCGCTAAAATAAGGAGCATATCAAATTCCTTTGTCGTTACATCTTGTTCTTCTGCTTGCCAAAAAAGACGTCTCTCTTTGGTATTTAAAACTAGGCTACCTGTTTTTACAATGTGGTTATACGAAATTTTACTCGCTTTATTTTTGGTTGTTCGTTTAAATAATCGTTTAACACGTGCGACTAATTCTCTCGGACTAAATGGTTTTGTTAAGTAATCATCTCCGCCTAATTCAAGACCAAGTATTTTATCTATTTCCTCGTCTTTTGCAGAAATAATAATAATTGGTACTTCACTTTGATTACGGATCTTTTTGCAAAACTCATATCCGTCCATGCCTGGTAACATGATATCTAATATCCACATGTCTGGTGGATTGGTTTTCCATAATGCCAAGCCTTCCTCGGCTGAGCCTAATATTGAAACTTGATATCCTTCTTTTTTTAAAAAGGCAGAAACTATATTTTGTATATTTGGGTCATCTTCCACAATCGCAATATGATTATCCATTTACCACACCCCGTTCCTTTATCATAGGCTGCTTTTATAAAAGGTTATGAAGTTCACATAATAAAACCAAACTGTCTCGTAACGTGCTAGGTTGTTTTCCGCTACGGACCGTTGCTTTCCGCGGGCAACGCTTCAACTTCCTCGGAAGCAAAAGGACGCTTCCTGTGGGATTTTCAGCTGTTGCTTTTCCCGCAGGAGTCAACGGTCCTCCGCTCCAAACAACCGCCGTGATTATGCTAGTCAATCTTTGTAAGTCTTTTAAGAAACATACTTCAAAGGGAAAATACTTGTGCACAATTGATTTTCATGCATTGGTAGGGAATTTACCCTTTATTAAATAATGTCACTTAGCGTAGGCAGAATACGTAGACTCCTCAAAAATGCGATAAAAACTGCATTTTATCGTGCGATGCTTCGCTGTCGTAGTGTCCTGCGGTAACAGCACGAGATGAACGCAGGGCTATGTTCACCACGTCCTGTGGTAACGCCTGCGCTAGCACGTCCTGTGCGTCGGAAACCCCACAGGAAGCAATTTAAGGTGGGCCGACTAAATACGGCCTTTGCGGCCAACGTCGGCATACCCCAGTGTTGGGGCAAGGCGTTGCCCGCGGAAAGCAACGGTCCGCAGCGGAAAACACCGCTGTATCAGAAAAATAGCAGGTATAAAACGACTCTATATAAAACACTGGTGTAGTGTTTTTCCGTAGCGATGTTAGCGAGCTAATTAAGTTTAAAGACAAGTTTTCACTACTGAACAGTTTAGGTCAACTATGTATGAATGATTAGATAGTGTCTGGTGTTTCAAAAAGTATTTGTATAATACTGGTCACTTGAATTCTACTTCTTCTAAATATATCATGACATATAGAATGGGTTAGAAACAATAAGTTATATTTTTTACACATTTATTCCACAATTATACCAAAGGTGCTCCAAACACAATAGTTATAATGATAATATCATAGCATGTTAGGAGGATAACACATGAACGAAGATAACAAACAACATCCACAGTTTAATCAACAAGATAGTTTAGAAAAAGATCATATAGAAAAAGAGCATATTGAGAATGAGCAAATAGAACAAAAAGAAAAGCAAAATGTACAAGAGACGATAGACCAAACTGTCACTTCTTCGGGGAGTTCTTTTACTGAGGAAACACAGGATACGCCTTATCAAACACAGCAAGAAGATAAAGCTGAGTCAATTCAGCAGAAACAGCACTCTAATAAGAAACGATCTGGCAATGTAAAAAGTGCACTTTTTGGTGGCATAATTGGCGGAGCAATGGCCGCCGTCATTATTGTCGTTCTTCTCCTATTTAATTTGATTCCAATACAAGTAAAGCAAGACACACCAACTTCACAGCAACAGGATGGCCAGCATGCCGTTACGACGATTGCCACTGATGAGGAAGATAACGACATATCTGAAAATGGATTGACCCATGCTTCTTCCGCTGTTGTTGGCGTAATTAACTTACAACAAAGAAGTATTTGGGAAGCAAGTGAAGAGGCAGGTACAGGTTCCGGAATTATTTATAAAAAGGAAAATGGAAAAGCATATATTGTAACAAATGCACACGTTGTAGAAGATGCACAAGAAGTTGAAGTCGTATTGAATAATGACGAACGCATACAAGCGAAAGTATTAGGCTCCGATAGTTTATCGGATTTAGCAGTCCTACAAGTCGATAGTAAGAAAATAAATGCTGTAGCTAAATTAGGTTCATCCGATCAATTAAATGTTGGAGAAACGGTTTACGCAATAGGGAATCCACTTGGAATGGAATTTGCTAACTCCCTTACAAAAGGAATTGTTAGTGGTTTAAATCGTTCTATTAGCGTTGACACTACCGGTGATGGGCAACCCGATTGGATTACTGAAGTAATTCAAACTGATGCGGCAATTAACCCAGGAAATAGTGGTGGTGCTCTCGTAAATAAAAATGGAAATGTTATCGGTATTAATTCTATGAAAATCGCCCGTAGTGAAGTAGAGGGAATTGGTTTTGCAATTCCAATTGATGCTGCAATGCCACTTATGGAACAATTGGAAACAAATGGTGAAGTGGAACGTCCATTTATCGGGATTGCCTCTGCTCCGCTAAGTCAGGTACCAACACAATATCGTCAACAAATCTCGTTGCCTGATGAAGTAAAAGGCGGAATGGTGATTGCAAGTGTTGAACCAGGATCTCCCGCTGAACAAGCTGGGTTAAAGCAATATGATGTCATTACAAAAATTAACGGAAATGACATTACCTCGATACTCGAGCTTAGGAAGTTTTTATACACGGAAGCATCCATCAATGACACATTGCACATTGAAATATATAGGAATGGCAAGCAACATACAATCGACCTAAAATTAACAAAGAAAAAAGCTGATTAATAAATTTAATCGCCCCAAATTTACGGGGCGATTTTTTTGTCTTGCTTCTTTTTTCAAATTACCCTACATATACTCCTATAGAGCTTGTATTTCAATACTACAACATTATAGGACTATTTACCCCTTTTGGATTATTCGATAAAAAATAGAGGATTTATAAAATTTTTGTCGAATTAAACATAATGAATACATTCAAATAACGAAGGAGGGATTCCTAACATGATTTGTTCAAATTGTGGAAAGGAAACAGCACAAAGAAAATTTTGTACCCATTGTGGTGCCAACATTATGGTAGATGAACCAGCTGCAACTGCTGAACCATCAAGAGAGCCAACATTACAAGTCAATACAGGAAATAGCGAACCTGAACAAATACAGCAAGTGCAGCAAGATATACAATCTACTCCTACAAATAGTCAAGCGCAGCAAAATGAAGCAGTTGAAAAGTTAAAAGCAACGACGAAAGACTTCGGCCATTTTTTCCTTAAGTACTTAAAAAGCCCAAACAGTGCTAGACATGCTACTGCGGCGGAATTTATACCGGCAATTATTTTAATGGTAATCTTTTCGTTAATTACAGCCCTATTAACGTATTTTAATGTAAAAGATACGTTTGCTATTTCGTCCTTTTTAGGAACTGATTCTAATCCATTTGTCGGAGGCTTCTTAAAACCGCTATGCTTGCTGTTACTTTTCCTTGCATTAATGGTAGCAGTTATCTTTGGCGCGATTAAGCTAACAGGTAATACAGCAAACTTTAAGGAAGTATTTGCAAAGTATACAGCGTATTCTATTTCCTTTTTGCTCTTAACTATTATCGGTCAGCTTGCTATTGTATTAGAAGTATTCTCTGCTGCAGCATTAATAACAATTGGAATTTCGGGCCTATCATACTTCATCCCGACATTTATATTGTTTGAAAAGGAAGCAAAAGGAATCGACAGGGTTTACATTTTATTAGGTATTTATATCATTGGTACAATAGCTTCTGGATACATGCTTAGCACGATTATTATGTCGCCTGCAGAAGGCTTTTTAGATAATATTTTCGGATAAAAAATGAAGCTAGGACATAAAGGTCTGACCCCCAAATATGATGGGGACAGACCTTTTTGTTTATCCTAGCTTCGTTATTTCATATCATCATCTTTATATTCATTTTCGTATTTATTATGATTTGGCATAACACCAGTATATTTCCCATGCTGGTCTGCCGCCAAATAACTTTCAATATTTTCTACGCTACCAATTTCTTCATCACTATTCGCAAATGTACCATTGTAATGCTCTTCATCGCCAAAAAAATCAGACGGTGAATCACTTGAACCATAACGACTTACTTCCTGCCAAGCATCTTCGGCGTCATAGCCAACTTGTGTTTCTGCGGTTACTTCATCTGGATTAATATTTGGGCTGAATACTTGCTCCTCAATTGGCCGATTGTGCTCAAACGTATCGTTATTTGCATGGTCAATACAACGATCAGTAGTCGGAACAGCTTGGAGGCGTTCAAACGGAATATCTTTTCCACATACTGAGCAAAACCCGTATGTTCCTTCATCTAGTGCATGAAGCGCTTCATTTATTTCCTGAAGTTCCTTTTCAGCGTGTTCATTTAAAGCGAGATCTTTTCCACGTTCGTAAAGTTCTGTTCCGTGGTCACCTGGATGGTTATCATAATTAGATAACTCACTCATTGATTCCTTAATCATTTCAAACTTCAGACCAAAATGATCTTGGACCTGCTTTATTAATTCCGCTTGCCTCTGTAATAAGCCTTGTTTCAATTCGTAAGCTTGTTGTCCTGTAACCATACATATAGCCTCCTTTTTTCAGAACCATACTTGCTTTTTCCTTCTGAATAGGTTTGCTACTAATAATATGTGTAAACGGCTGAACTTGATTCCTTACAATTGCTCCCAAATCATGTCAACATGCGGAATACCGTCTTCTACGTATTCTTTTGAGATTCTTGTAAATCCTAATGAAGAATAAAACTTTTCAAGATAAAGTTGTGCTTGTAGTCTAATTTTCGTTTCCCCCATATCTTCTATGATATAACCCATTGCTTTTTGCATCAATTCTCTGGCATAACCACTATTCCGAAATGATTTCGTAACGAGAACTCGACCTATTGAGACCTCAGGATATCTTACTCCCTTTGGCACAATCCGTGCATTTGCAGCAACTTCCCCGTTAATTGTTAAATAAATATGTATGGATTGTTCATCAAATCCATCTATTTCTGGATAAGGACAATGTTGTTCCACAACAAATACGTCCACCCTTGCTTTTAATAAATCATACAATTGCTTATTGGATAAATCCGCAAATTGTTTTACATGCCATTCCACTATAAACATCTCCTCTTCACTTGCATACATATGTCATACATTTTACCGAATATATTGTATAATGGACAAGAATAAGGAGGCGATGGAATGAAAACAATTGGTTTTATTGGAACAGGCGTAATGGGGAAAAGCATGGCTGCAAATATAATGAATGCGGGATATAACGTACATATTTATACGCGAACAAAACAAAAAGCAAGTCCCCTTCTTACAGCCGGTGCAACGTGGATGCCAACAATAAAAGAATTATCTCAAACATCAGATATCATCATTACGATGGTTGGATATCCAGTAGATGTTGAAAATGTATATTTTGGAGAAGATGGCATTATTGCAAACGCAAGGAAAGGGACCTTCCTCATAGATATGACAACATCTAAGCCTTCACTCGCAATAGAGATTTATGAAAAAGCTAAATATCAGCAACTATTTGCACTTGACGCTCCAGTTTCTGGCGGAGATATTGGTGCGAGAAACGGTTCACTTGCCATTATGGTTGGTGGAGAGAAAGAACACTTTCAACAGGTCCTCCCAATTTTACAAACAATGGGGACAAATATTAAATTACAAGGCGATCCAGGTGCCGGTCAACATACAAAACTGAGTAATCAAATTACAATTGCGTCTAATATGATTGGAGTTTGTGAATCGATGATGTATGCAAAAAAAGCTGGCTTAAATCCATTAGGCGTGCTAGACAGCATTACTACTGGCGCGGCTGGTAGTTGGTCCTTATCCAATTTGGCACCACGCATGATTCAGGAGGATTATGAGCCAGGTTTCTATATCAAACATTTTATAAAAGATATGCAAATTGCTTTAGAATCCGCAAAAGAAATCGGCTTGGAAACTCCAGGTCTCACTCTTTCATTGCAACTTTATGAGGAACTTGCTGAAAAGGGCGAGGCTGATAGCGGAACACAGGCACTTATAAAATGGTTTATGAACAAACAATAATAATGTACGTAAGTAAATATATCTTTACCTATTTAGCTTTCTTTTTCTTATCTTTTCCGCTTCTTCCTGTACTGTGAAAGCTAAATCATCGTTACCAAAGATTTGTAGCAACTGTAATACGGCATCCAATGATACTTGCTCATTTATCTGATTTTCTCCAATCGTATCCAACACTTCTTCTAGTAAAGAATTATGTGGCTGTGTTGGATATGCCTTTTTATATAATGCAGTCGCATCTATCTCGTTATGCATACACCATTGCACAAAGCATGCAATCATCATATACTCATCTTGTTTGTAATTGGCAATCACTTTTTCATCTATTTCTTTATTCATTCTACTCATCCTTTCTAAAACAAAATACCCACATGAAGGACAAAGCCTGTTTTAATGGTAAGGACAACTGCTCGATATCGGCCTCTATTATTCCTTTTTTATATACACCAAAGCCATCTACATATGTAAAGCTATTTTCCTTTGCTAATTGCATAAACTCCCATGGCATTATCGTATGACATATCGTTTTTTCCCCATACAGACGGGGATAACTATTTACCCGCGGGCCAGCTGTAGGCCCAAGAATACCTACAAAGAACAAGCCATTACTTTTTAGAACGCGCCATACTTCCTGTAGAGCTAATAATGGGGATTCTGTCCATTCCATGACATTTATTGCGAGTACACTGTCATAGGTCATCTCTGATTCTTCCATATCTAAAATATTCCCTTGTTTAAAAAGAACTGTATTGTCTGTTGCCTTTTGTTTGGCGAAGGAAATCATTTCGCTTGAAATATCCATTCCTATCGTGCGATAGCCTACTTCGTGTAACCGATACGTACCATAACCATCCCCACATCCTATATCCAATAGACAAGCATCCTTTTCAAGGTAACGTTGTATAAAAGGTATGATATCCTTTCTACTTCCCTTATCCCACATTGTTGCGCTTCGCTTAGTCCATGATGCTGCCCGTTTATTCCATTGCATTTCTGCAGCTTCTTCCCACTTAAAACTAGACATCGCAATCCCCCCTATACGATGTATATTACACGAAGTTGTTCGTGAAAACACCTCTCATTACCATTAATATAAAAACAAATATAAAAAAAGACCTAGCTCTATAGAATAGAGTAGGCCTTTTTCATATACATCGGTTAATTATAGTTTAGTTACGTTAGCCGCTTGTGGGCCACGGTTACCTTCAACGATTTCAAATTCAACATCTTGACCTTCTTCAAGAGTTTTGAAACCATCACCTTGTATAGCAGAGAAATGTACGAATACATCGTCTCCGTCTTCGCGCTCAATAAAACCGAATCCTTTTTCGGCATTAAACCATTTTACTTTTCCAGTCATTTGAACAACCTCCTTATCCAAATAGTGTGCAAAGTAATTGAATCATGAATACTTTTACACCACTTCGATAAAGAGTTCGTAAAAAATTATTCAACCTTCAATTTCCTTTTGCTCTTTTAACTTTAACCTTTTATGGCTAAAAATGCAAGTAGATAACAAAAATAAAAAGAATTATTTTTTATACTTGTCATTTTCCATTACATATTATAAGTCCTTTTATATGAAATTATACATATAAATTCAAAAAAAATAGTGAATCTGAATCTTGTTCAATCATATGTATGAAAGGGGTTTCAAGTATAACATGTATTTTATCTTTCACTTTATTCTTACATTTTTCTAGAAATTAGGCCCGTAAATAATTACCAACAATTTCCACAAAACTTTTTTGGAATAAGGATAGCTAATCTCTATGTTACAATGTAGAAAAGAATGGGGAGGTAACAATATATGAATCACAACTCCAACGACCCAATAATAGAAAGACTAGACCTAGCGCATACAAAATATTCAAAAGCTACAGAGGAAAAGTTAAAAGAAATCATGAAATCCGCTAAGCCACTGCAACCTAATCAAGTAGATATAATGCACCTTACCCTAAAAAAGAGCGAGAATGGTGATTTAGTGTCTACCGTACTTATTCGAAACGGTACACAACGAATACTTCATTTTCAAAGTCTACCACTATGTATTACAGAAAAAGTATCAGGAATGGTAGTCGCAAAAGGCACCTTCTCATTAAAAAACTTAACCGTCCAGCCATTCACAAGCAAACCAGCCACATTTGTGTTTCCTGCTTCCTCTCTATATATGGAGCCCATAGATCTATCATCATGCCGGGTCACATATCCCGATTCCCCTTCAAACTAAAAATGCTTGTAGAGAAAGATTGATCACTTTCTCTACAAGCTGAATAGTATTACACTTCCTACTTTATTCTTGTAAATGACGTCTTCTCAGCAATAAAAACCCTCCACCAATTACAAGTAAAAGCGTGCCTATTGCCATCATCGTATACATCGTTGTCGCTGTTTTCGGTAAGATGGATCCATCTCCTGGTGATGTGCCATCATCGTCTTCGTTACCATCTCCTGGTGATGTACCATCATCATCTCCGTTACCATCTCCTGGTGATGTACCATCATCATCTCCGTTACCATCTCCTGGTGATGTACCATCATCGTCTCCGTTACCATCTCCCGGTGGTGTACCGTCTTCGTCTCCGTTACCATCTCCCGGTGATGTACCATCATCATCCCCGTTACCATCTCCCGGTGGTGTACCGTCTTCGTCTCCGTCACCATCTCCTGGTGGTGTACCATCATCGTCTCTGTTCATCAAATCCATTTGTACCAGTACAGGTTCATGGTCACTTGCGCGTCCATGCATCTCTGTAAAATCTGCGTTAATATGCAAGATGTCTACCTCGGTAACTTCAGTTAAATGATTTGAAACTAGGATATGATCTAAAACTTGTGAATTTCCTTGGTAAACATAAGAATAACGTTTCTCTGCAGGTACGTGATCAATCATGTTGGTTAATTCATTACCTTTTAATACTTGTAGTGGATTAGAAAATTCAAAGTCATTCATATCTCCTAAAACGACTACATTTTCCTCAGGATTGTCTTTCGCAATCTCTTTTACAAAGTTATTAATAAGCTTAGCTAATTCCATTCGTTGTGGTTCACTACCAAGTACAGGCGGTTGGTTTTGGCCAAATGCTGCATCATCACCTAGTTTTGAGTTCAAGTGGTTCGCAATTACTACAACGCTTTCTCCGTTAAATTCAAATTGTGCAGCTAAAGGCTTTCTTGTACTTTTCATTGCTTCGTGATTTGGTGCAATTCTTCCTGGATTTAAAGTGAGTTTCCCATCTTTGTATGCTACTTCATCCGTAGCTGTTCCATGCTCTCCATCCATTAAAGACACACGTTCTGGGTTGTATAAAAATCCTACCCGGATATTTCCATTTGGTGCACCGCCGTCTGCATTATATTCAGGATCAATATTCACATAGTCATATTGTGGCCCACCAGCCTCCTGAATAACACGTATAAGTCTTTCATAACTCTTTGATGCATCCGCATCATCCGGTCCTTGATCTTGTCCATTATTATCTTGGACTTCAACTACACCAACAATATCTGGGCTCTCCATATCTTGAACAAAAGCTCTTGCAATATTTCGTGCCTTTTCTTCTGGTGTTTCTCTATCACTTGTATTTGCTGAGAAGTTCTCAACATTATAAGATGCAATGGTTAGTTTTGAATCATCTTTCACAATTGTTGTTGGACGTGGTTCTGTTTCTCCCTCTTCAAAAACAGCTTGTACTTCATTTAAATCAGCATAAACTTTATAGTTTGAGAAACCATAGTTTACTACGCCAGTAATTGGCTCTGTAAAACGATCACCTGTTTTAACAGCGAAATCTCTCGCCTTATCGTTAGGTTGAAGCTTGAACTGTATAGATTGTGCATTGGGGCCATTTTCTGTTAATAATAACCCGCCATTTATCGTATCTGTCTTAAACTCCTCTGTTACGACAACCAAATCACCATGTTCTTGTGGTGCAACAGCCTTAGAAGGTGCTATTTCTACGCGCATTGCTTCAATACTTTCCCAGAAATCAATCGCATAGTTTTCCGGTTCAAATACATCAAAGCCTTCTTCACCAATTATTTCACTCGGAATGTCACTTGATGTTATTTTAATTGGTGCTGGTAGTGCTACATCTTCATCCAAAACCTCAATCTTACCACCGCGGTCATCTCGGGCATTAATTTGGGTTATAGGTAAATCCGTTTTTTCTTTACCATCATATCCATCGATATAATATTCATCTACAGTTCCAGTAACATTTATAAAGTCCCCGATTTCAACATCTGCTGCCTTACCAGTGTAAACAACGATTGCTTCTGACGTTTTCGGATTACCATCATATTTATCCTCTGGAGCTTGCATATGAAAATAATGGGAACCACGAATATCGTACTTATAAGTGACAATTCCCTCGACTTCATTAACGTAGCTACCCTTCATTGGTGATTCATGTCCTTCACCTTGAATATGATGAATCTGAATACCATCTTCTGCATCATAAACCGTGTAAGTAAAGGCCCTCTCTACACTTGTTTCTAATTCATCATGTTTTGCTATGGCACGAATTGTTGTGTCTTTATCTAATATAATTGGCTGCATATATTCTATACCATTTGTTAATGGATCGTTTCCATCAACTGTATAAATAATTTTCGCATTCTCTGTATTTGTAGCCAATGTTACTTCTGTACCAGACGGAACAATTCCCGCATCTGGAGTGGCATATACCGGTTGTACAACTGTTGCATCCGCGACAATATCGTCAACATGACGCGGAATAATTTGTGCGTCACCATCAAAATGCGACACGATTCCTGTTACTGAATCGTAAGTAGCTCCTACGATAAGAGAAAGCGTATTGTTTTCATCACGAACTAAAAACTCTGTACCCTCTTCATCTGTAACCGTATAATTCGCCCAATCCCCACCATCATAAACGTCTACAATCGTCACTTGCTCAACTGTTGCTAATTTCGATTGGTTTTCCATCGTCAATTCGCTGCCTGTTAAAGTTAGCGGATGTGGAACACCTTTTAGTCCATGGTTTTCTTCAACTACAGCAGCATCCAATTGCAATAACGAACGATAGTCTAATAAGGATCCTTGAATCGTTATTTCATCACCCAATTGAACGTCCAATGAAGGTGGTCGGACTGCAATTGCGGCTGTTTCATCTTGAATATGAATTGTATTTTTTAATTTAGCTGTCACAATTCCTGTTACTTTAGCAGAACCAGTTTGCTGATAACGTGCTTCTTCAATTGTGATAACTTCTAAATCCTCATCATCATCTTCATTTCCAGTAATGAACTTCATGTCTTTTGGATTTTTTAATCCGTTATGATTATGGTAAGCTTCTAAATCTCCTGTTACAATCACTGCTTTGTCTAGGTTGTTAGGGTTCGTCTTTAATCCAAACTCGTCTCTATAATTTTTCGAAACTTGAACGAAAACCATCTTACTTATATCCGTTTCTCCCGGATCATCCGCCATTGCAAAATTATGGTCTTCTTTAAAATCTGTTCTACTTACATTCCCTTGGCTTATTACATACCCAACAATATGCCCTTTTACCTTTGCTGCACTACCATTATTATCTTTTGCAATAGCATCAGCAACTGAAATAGAATCGTCTTCTCCAATAACAACTGCATTCGAAACCGGTGCAAAAAGACTGAATACCATTACAAAGATTAATAGTATACTCGAAACTCTGCTTATCTTTTTTCGACTCATGCCACTTCTCCTCGCATATTATATATTTAGGCGTTATTTCCTGCCTCATATTTCTGAACGAATCATAATATTTATCCATCTATTAAAACGAGTACTTTTCATTCCATTAGAAACTTTACTTTGATGCTAGAACTTTCCTGAAGGAAAAGAAAAGTTCTATGAGTTTTCAAGTCTCTACTTATTGCGAAGCCATTTCATTGTGTAAATAACAAATATCCCATGACATAATGTGCTTTATTCCTTGTTTTTGAAAAAAAGCCCTTCCGACTTTCATGATTGGAAGGACTTCAATTGTGTGATAGCCTAAATATTTCAACGTAATATTAGCAATTAAACTCTTATTCTACGATATACAACTATTGCTCCCCCAGAAAGTAATAAGATCGCTCCAAATAGCATGAAGGAGTACATATTTGTAGCTGTTTTAGGTAATTCCTTACCATCTTGATTTTGATTATTATCGCCTTGATGATCTTGTCCTGGTGTTTGGTCTTGATCTTTGTCATTTCCTTCGCCTTGATCAGAACCGTCGCCATTATTGTCATTACCTGGCTTCGAACCGTCATCAATGCCATCTCCATTGCCTGGCTCTTCTGGAGTTGGAGTTGGATCTGGATTAGTTGGATCTCCTGGATCTGTTGGTTCTTCTGGTTCTTCTGGATCTGTTGGTTCTGTTGGCTCTTCTTCTGCTACATCAATTATTCTGCCTTCCAGTACTGGATCAACAACACCATTTAAGTATTTTTCTTCAACCATATAATCCCGAAGCTGTTCCCAGTCGATTTCCCCAATATCTTTTACGCGACCTTCATCGTATGCTTTTTCAAATACTTCAAAACCATCTCCACCTTTTCCAGTGAAGTTATTCGTAGTTACTGTATATACCTTATCTAGTTCAATGTCTACAAACTCATCATTTATATTTACTTCCATCGAAACTACACGGTCGCCTACTTCTTTTGAGCTATCATACGTATACTTCATTCCAGCTAAATGAAGGAAACCACCATTTTCATCAGGTGCATTATGGACACTATGTTCTAAAAGATCTTTAATTTCTTGACCTGTTAATTCAGCAATGACTGGGTCATTTCCAAATGGTAAAACACTAATTACTTCTCCTACTGTAATTTCACCTTCATCGATTGCAGCACGAATTCCCCCACCATTTTGCATCGCAATTGCAGTTTGTGGGAATTTTTCTTTTGCTTTTGCAAGCATCGCATCTGTAACTAGGTTTCCTAGTTCAGTTTCATTTGCTCGAACGCTAATCTCACTTCCTTCACCTAAGCGTGGATTTTCTAGCGTTTTAATTGCAAATGCACCTGTTTTTTCGTTTTGAAGTTCTTCTACAGCCTCTTTAAATGGTGCTAATACTTCAAGGGCTTCAGGATCATCTGCTTTATCTTTTAACTCAATCAGTTTTCCATCAACCTCACCATTTTTATCTAAAACTAAAACACCGTTTTCATCAAATTCAACATTTAAATTACCAAGAAACTCTGCATATTGAAATGCTTGTACAATAACTGTAGGATCTTTTTTCTTACCATTATTATCTTCTGTGATTATCTTCGGCTCCTCTACTTTAGTATGAGAGTGTCCACCGACAATAATATCGATACCAGGAACGTGCTTGGCTAACAAAATATCATTACCAGCATTTGGATTACTATCAAATCCAATATGGTTAACAGAAATAATCTTATTAATTCCTTGTTCTTCAAAATATGAAACTGCGCGTTTAGCTTCATCTATGTAGTTTGAAAACTTTACATTTACTGGACTAGCAATATCGATTGTATCCTCTGTTGTTAGTCCAAATATTCCAATCTGTTCACCCTTGACTTCTTTAATAATACCGTCATAAATTGTTCCCGCTTCTGGGTTACTTAAAAATTTAGTTTCACCCACAAGCCCGCTCATATACGCATCCCCGGAAAAATCAATATTCGTTCCTAATAGGGGGAAGTTGGCATTTTTGACAAACTCGGACAAAGATTTTTGCCCACCTTCTTTATCCCCAAGATCGAATTCATGATTTCCAAAAACCATTGCATCAAGGCCCATCAAATTCATAAGTGCTACATCAGCTTGACCTTTAAATTCGTTAAAATATAATGTTCCAGAAAATACATCTCCACCATTTAGTAATAATGCATCTGGATCTTCCTGACGTATTTCTTTTATAGCTGTAATCATTTTTGGATAACCTTCCACATGTGCATGTGAATCATTGAAGTGCATAAGCGTTAATGCGAAGCTATCATCGCTAACGCTTTCATTTCCGCCTTCTGCAAAGGCGAATGATGGAAGAATAAGTGACATTACGAGCATCGTAATTGCAGTTACATTTGAAAAAAGTCCGAATCGTTTCCTACTTTTCATAGCTTGTCATCCTCCTATTAAATCTTGTCTTTTGCAAAAATTCAGTTCAAATTATTCCTGGTGAAAAACTTTAATCTCCTAGACGATTGCTATGCTATTTCCCAAAACTACGAACAATGGAGAAAAGTATTGTCGAAATGAATCGATTCACCTCTATTCTTCTAGTTTCTTGTTCACTTCCATTCTATCTATCCAATTTTAAAAATGATATAGGCCTTTGGTTTCTGTTTTCTTCATTACCACTTGACATACACAAAAATGTATATTTATTCTCTCAAGGCACGGAAATAACGTATTTTTTTCGCTGATTATCTATTCTTATGCATATGTAACAATTAATTTTACAAACTACTAAGTTTATAAATTAGCAGAATACGACTAAAGAACCTCATTTTCTTTTTCAACTTAAGCACCGCAGTTAGACAACCTAGTTCTAAAGTAATGTTTTCCAGCTCGTTTTAATTAATGAAATGCAAAAAAGCAGGTAGAATTTTCTACCTGCTTGCTATTTTACGCTCTCATTTTCTAATTTGCAGTCTGTATAAATTGGCTTTCGTCTTCAATTATTTGTAGTCGGCGGTTGATTTCTTCTGTAGAAAGATTGTGTTCTTTAACATACATATTCCGCGGACTTACGCGACACTCATGTGTACAACCACGCATATATTTATGCTCATTTTCTTCTGAACATAAAATTTGCTTATTACATTCAGGGTTAGCACAGTTAACAAAACGTTCACACGGTTGTCCATCAAAGTAATCTTTTCCAACTACTACATGTTCTTTACGGTTTACTGGAACAGAGATTCTTTCATCAAATACATAGCAATTTCCATCCCACAATTCACCCTGTACTTCTGGGTCTTTTCCATATGTGACAATTCCACCATGAAGTTGATTGACATCTTCAATTCCTTCATCCATTAACCAACCTGTGAACTTTTCACAACGAATACCACCTGTACAATACGTTAAAACCTTTTTCCCCTTCAGTTGATCCTTATTTTCCTGAATCCATTCTGGCAATTCACGGAATGATTTAATATCAGGATTGATTGCTCCGCGGAAATGACCTAATTCATATTCGTAATCATTTCTGGTATCAAGAACAACTGTATCTTCGTCTAACATTGCTTCATAAAATTCCTTTGGTGAAAGGAATTTTCCTGTCTTCTCAATCGGGCTAACCGCATCTTCTAATCTTAGTGTTACAAGTTCGGGACGATGTCTTACATGCATTTTCTTAAATGCATGCCCGTCATGTTGGTCAATTTTAAATGTCATATCAGCAAAACGAGGATCCGCATGCATTTTGTTCATATATGCTTCGGTTTGCTCCACCGTTCCGGATACTGTTCCATTCATACCTTCTTCTGCTACGAGAATTCGACCTTTTAATCCAAGGTCCTTACAAAATTGTAAGTGTTCTGCAGCATATGTTTCAGGGTCGTCTATTTGTACAAATTTATAGTACAATAAAACTTGATAATCCTTTTTTTCTTCCATTTTATTACCACCTATCATTTATATTTGCAAGATACAAATGCCGGTAGTCGCTATTCGATTATTGCTCTTGCACAGAGGATATTATAACAAGATTTTAACTTCCTTACAATCATTATTCACATTGTAGCCATGATATATTTACCTAATATAAAGATTTCACAACATGTCTTCACTTGCTCTGAGATATTAATTAATATTATAACTGCGATATAATAATTGCTGCGAAACGCTCACAATCGTTCTACAATTAGTGCGCTTTTTCTCATCATTTCCTGGGCAATATTCAACATATTTCACGAAAGAATGACGAATGCTCGTTTTCTTTCAACAAAACATACAACCTTTTATCTTCGTACATGTACTATCATTTTATTTTCCAGCATTGAACTACTTTAACAAAGTTTCAATTTGTGTGTCTTATAAGCACGACATACGCAATCACTACAATATTTTTTCTAAAAATGCCTTTGCACGCGTCGTTTCAGGTTGCTGAAAAAAATGAATTGGATCGCCTTCTTCGACAATTCCCCCATTATCCATGAATAAAATGCGATCTGCAACTTCTTTAGCAAAGTTCATTTCATGCGTCACAACAACCATCGTCATACCCGTACTTGCTAAGTCCTTCATTACTGCTAACACTTCTTTGACCATCTCCGGATCTAGCGCTGAAGTTGGTTCATCAAATAACATCATACGGGGATTCATCGCTAATGCACGCGCAATTGCCACACGCTGCTTTTGTCCCCCTGATAATCGATTAGGATATGCATCTGCTTTGTCCATTAACCCTACTTTCTTTAATAGTAACAACGCCTCTGCTTTTGCCGTCTCTTTTTCGACCTTATTTACCCTTTTTGGTGCATATGTGATATTTTCTAATACGGTCATATGTGGGAATAAATTGAAATGTTGAAAGACCATGCCAATCTGCTTTCTAATTTCATTCCTTTTCACGTTTGCATCCGTGATTTTTATATCATGAAGAAAAATGTCACCCTCAGTTGGGTTTTCTAATAAGTTTAAGCAACGGAGAAAGGTAGACTTTCCTGATCCAGAAGGTCCGATTACCGCGACAACTTCACCACTATGAATCGTTGTAGAAATACTTTTTAATACTGTTTGTTTACCAAAGTCCTTTTTAAGGTTGTTTACTTTAATCACTCTGACGCATCCGCCTTTCCACAACTTTCCCTATCTGTGTCAATATGTAAACCATAAACCAATAAATAAAGCCTACGAATAATAATGGTTCGAAGTTTCTGTACAAATCTGCGCCAACAATTTGCGCTCGTCTCATGAGGTCTAGGTAACCAATAACCGATACGATTGCTGACTCTTTAGTTAATGTAATAAATTCATTCATCAATGCTGGCAATATATTTTTTATTGCTTGTGGTAAAATAATATCTACCATCATTTGTTTATATGAAACGCCTAAAGCTTCTGCAGCTTCTGTTTGACCACGATCAACCGCTAGAATTCCAGCCCGAATTATTTCTGATACATAAGCAGCTGAATTTAATCCAAAAGCTAATATTGCGGATAAGTAAGCCGATATGTCATATCCCGTTAACTGTGGAACGGCAAAGTAAATAATCATTAATTGTAAAATAAGCGGCGTACCTCGAAATGCAGATGTATATACATTCGCAAGGCCTTTTAAAAATGTTACATTTGTAATTTTGCATAATGCGAGTATCGTTCCTAATAGAAAGCCGACTACAATAGACATACTGACAAACTTTAACGTGACCCATATTCCTTCTAACATAAAAGGAATATAAGGCACAATTTGGCTGAAATCCAAATTCATGCCTTAACACCTTCCCCCCAGAATTTATTCTTCAGACTCGGATAACCATTTATCTTTTAGTTTCTGTAATTCTCCATTTTCCTCGAGTTTTTCAAGTACTTTATTTACCTTTGCAACAAGTTCGCTATCTTTTGGAAATGCAATTCCCATTCCTGGTGTACTTGATGTTGGATCGTCCATTCTATTTAAGTCATGTGCTTCAACGTAACCAAGTCCAACTTCCTTATCCATATAAGCAACATCTATTCGATTTGAATTCAATTCTTGGATAAGGATTGTTGCATCATCTACTTTTTTTACTTCAAAGCCATATTCAGAGGCAAGATTATCTGCTCCTTCTTCTTGAATTGTTCCAAGTTGTACACCGACTATTTTTCCTTTTAAATCATTTAAGTCTTGCATAACCGTGTCTTGATGACTTATAAATATTTCACCAGAACGATTGTACTCAACGGAGAAATCAACATTCTTTTTTCTTTTTTCATCCGCACTCATACCAGCCATCACCATGTCAACACGTTTTGCTTGTAATGCACCTACTAATCCATCAAAATTCATATCTTGTACTTCAAGTTTATATCCTAATTCCTCTGCTATTTTCTCTGCTAGTTCTATATCAAAGCCAATAAATTCTCCCTTTTCATTGCGAGTCTCAAATGGCGGAAAATCTGCTGATGTTCCCATTTTTAAAACGTCTTGCTTTTCCGCTCCTTTTTCCCCACATGCAGCTAATAATATTAGTAATGAAATAATTGCTAAACCAAATAATCCCCATTTCTTCATACAATCTCTCCTCTTCTTTTTTTATTTCGTGTAAGTGAAACTTCAATCATAAGGATTTTTTGCACGCACTTCTCCTACTAGTTGTTAATCGAATGAATTGTGTTATTACTGGCTGTGGCCCCCTGCTAATCATCCCTTTCATCACCTCGTATTTCTAATATGGGGTATTACGACCAGTTAATCCGCTTTAACATATACATTTGTTTCCAATTTCCATTACATAGGACGAAAGCAAATGAATTGATTATGTATATTTATTAATCATTATGTATATTTATACTACAATATGTATGATTATTCAAGGATTATTTTTGCTATTAGATACATTTGGCTATTTGATGTGGAAAAGGAAGGGTATATTCGTTAAAACTTTCAAGTGTAAAAAATGCAGATGAACTGTTCTTCCCATGACTTTATGAAGAGCCAAACAGAAGAATTTCAATTAAACTACTCTATTATCCATCGTCATAAAAAAAGAGCGCATTTCAATCTATGCGCTCTTTTTCTCTTGATTAATACGCTTTTGCCCAGTACACCATTTCTTTTGCTTCTTTTCCACAGCAAACGCATTTATCAGATACTTTTTCTTGCTCAAATGGAATACAACGAGATGTTGCAGTTGTTTCTTCGCGAATCTGTTCTTCACATGCAAGTTCTCCACACCACATTGCTTTCATAAATCCACCTTTATCTTCAAGTGACTGTTTCAATTCACTCATCGTCGTTACAGTTGTTGTCATTTCGGTACGGTGTGCCAGTGCTTTATTGTATAAGTTTTGTTGAATTTCTTCTAGTAATGCTGGTAGTCGCCCTTCAAGTTCTTGTAGTGATACGAATTCCTTTTCACCTGTATCACGGCGCACTAAAACGACTTGCTCTTTTTCGATATCTTTTGGTCCCATTTCAATACGAACCGGAATCCCTTTCATTTCATATTCATTAAATTTCCAACCAGGCATTTTATCGCTCGCATCAATATCTACACGAACAATCTCCTTCAAGCGGTCTCTTAAATCATATGCCTTATCAAGTACACCTTCTTTATGTTGTGCAATTGGTACTATCATTGCTTGCGTTGGTGCGACACGTGGTGGAACTACTAGTCCACGGTTATCACCGTGTACCATAATTAAGGCACCCATAATACGTGTAGATACACCCCAAGATGTTTGGTGCACAAGTTGTTGTTTTCCTTCTTTATCCAAATATTTAATATCAAAGGCTTCCGCAAATCCAGTACCTAAATAATGTGATGTTCCAGACTGAAGTGCTCGACCGTCGTGCATCAAGCTTTCAATTGTTAACGTGTATTCTGCACCCGCAAACTTTTCTTTTTCCGTCTTTTTCCCTTTTAAAACAGGGATGGCCAAATAGTTTTCACATACATCTGCATACACATTCAGCATTTGGCTCGTTTCCGCCTCTGCTTCTTCTTGTGTTGCGTGACATGTATGTCCTTCTTGCCATAAAAATTCTAACGAGCGTAAAAATGGACGTGTCGTTTTTTCCCAACGAACAACGTTAGCCCACTGATTATAAAGCATTGGTAGATCACGGTAAGAATGAATATTTTTTGAATAATAATCACCAAATAACACTTCGGAAGTTGGACGCACTACTAAACGTTCTTCCAATTCTTCATCTCCACCATGGGTTACCCATGCTACTTCAGGCGCAAACCCTTCAATATGGTCTTTTTCCTTTTGTAGCATACTTTCTGGAATAAACATTGGAAAATAGACGTTTGTATGGCCTGTTTCTTTGAATTGACGATCAAATTCATCACGAATATTCTCCCAAATTGCATAACCATATGGCTTTATAATCATCGTACCTCTAACTGCCCCATAGTCTACTAGTTCCGCTTGTTTCACAACATCTGTATACCATTGGGCAAAGTCGTCTTCCATTGCAGTTACTTTTTCAACAAAGTTTTTATTTTTCTTACCCATTATATCCACCTCTTTTTTATTTTTTTAAACACAAAAAAGCCTCCATCCAAAAAAGGGACCGAGGTTTGGTGTTACCACCCTTGTTTACAATTTTTTAGCACAAAAATTGTACACTTCATTGCATAACGGCTTTTATACCGCGCACATCTTTGGCTCATCGCTTTCTGATGGCGAACTCAAAGGCAGGTTCCAATTCTTTGTTTTGGAAAGTTGCACCAACCCTTTCCTCTCTAGAAAAACAAGTAAATTGTACTAATCCTTTTCATCGTTTCAGTTATTCTACTTCTAACTATAGTATGGAAGCAATGGTAAAGTCAAGATTTCATGAATGGATTTAAACAAGTCGTTACAGCAGAAGCTCTTTCCCTATAAAAAATCCTATGTAATACTTATTCAATTTTCACCTCTCGGGTTTCTATGTAGCCGGTTTCTAGCTCCCAAGCTCATTTACTTATGTAAATAATACTTTTATAAATAGTTTTTACATATCATCTCGTCATTAAAAAAACCCGGAACGTTCCGGGTCATCTTAAAACGGAAATTCGCGATATTTTTCCTGTACTGAAATCCATTTCAACTTGGTAAATTCGTCAATTACCCATGGATCCCCGAATCTTCCCATACCACTTTGTTTATTTCCACCAAATGGAATATTCGCTGCATCATTGACCGTCTGATCATTAACATGCGTCATTCCGCTATCTATTTTCAAACCGTATGCTTCACCTTTTTTAAGATCTGATGTAAAAACAGCCGAAGTTAATCCATAAATCGTATCATTCGCAAGCTCTATTGCGTGATCATCTGTTTTCGCCTTGATGATTGAAACGACAGGGGAAAAAAGTTCGGATTGGGCTAATTCTGAATTATTATCTACATCAACGAATACATATGGGGTTAAAATATTCCCGTCACGCTTTCCTTCCAAACCTAATTGAATGCCATCTTGTTTCGCCTGTTCGATAATTTCTTGCACTTTTGCAAGTTGTTTCTCATTAATTAAAGGACCGATTACAGTATTAGGATTCGTTTGATCCCCGTAAGGTAACTGCTTAGCACGTTCAATAAACTTCTTTGTAAATGCATCATATAACTTTTCATGTACAATAATGCGGTTAATACACATACAAATTTGCCCTTGGTGAATAAACTTACCAAATATCGCTGCATCTACCGCTTTATCTACTTCTGCATCCTCTAGTACAATAAATGGGTTATTTCCACCTAATTCTAGTGCAACACGCTTTAAATTTCTTCCCGCTACTTCACCAATATGTTTGCCAACGGCCGTGGAACCTGTAAATGCGACGAGTTGTATCACCGGATTTTCCATCATTTCATCCCCAATTTCACTTGTGCGTGTCAAAATTGATTGAAATACTCCCGCTGGTAATCCTGCATATTCAAATGCGCGCGCTATAATCGAACCACCAGTCATCGCAACTTGCAAGTCAGCTTTGTGAACAACTGTATTCCCTAAAGCGATTGCCGGGGCAATCGAGCGCATGGATAAGTTCATTGGAAAGTTAAAAGGTGAAATTGATGAAATAACGCCTAATGGTTGGCGATATACGCGATTTATTTTCCCTTCGATTGATGAAGGTATCTCTTTTACTTCGTCAAGTGCATCCATATATTTAAACGTTTCCTTTAACACATCAATCGTTAAATTTATTTCAAGTTCTGCCTTTAATAGTGTTCCTCCTGTTTCCTTACTTGCGACCTTTATCATCTCGTCTTTATTATTTTGAAAGTACTCTGCCATTTTCGTAAACATTTCTTTTCGTTCTTCCACACTGCTATGTGCCCAATCCTTTTGCGCCTCTTCGGCTATGATAAAAGCTCCGCGAATTTGGTCTAAAGACGCGAGGGTAACACTCGTTAATACTTCATTATTATATGGATTCAAAATATCAGTTTTCTTTGAGTCAATGTCTCCATGTATCCATTTTCCATTTATAAAAGATTTATTATAATTCTTATAGTAATTTTCCATGTCACTCACCTCTTCTTTCTTCTTATAAATATTATGGGGTTAATACTCCGTTCATATGTATATAAAGTAATAATGTAATCATTTTATTGCACTCACCTGCATTAATTTTTATATTGTTCTCTTTCAAACTCTTCTTCCAACTCCCCAGTGATTGCATTAAATAGTAAGTAAATCATACTTTTCCTAGACTTGTCCCAACCAATTATCATCACAAGTGGCATGTTTTTCTCCGTACTTTTAGTGAAACCGAAATGATATCCCTTGGCAAAGATGTCTCCTGGATATATATTGGTTATCTTTAGACCTTTATTAAGTAATTCGGGCGAGTCATATTTAAATACTTCAAAACTAGGAATAAAGTATTTTTCAGGCATGCTTTCTAATTCATTTGGCAAATGTGTTGTTTTCCACACTTTTGCATCTCGGATAGTGACTAAATACAAATCCGTCTTGCCAGGAATACCAAATTGGATGTTCCAATGTTTTCGCCTACCATCCATCCCTGTTGGTGACTCATCTCTATCAACACTAAGCCCAAAAAATAACATTGCATCTTTATTCCAGCGCAAAGCCTCTCTCTGAGCAATTTCTATTGCTTCTTTTAATGTTAGACTCCTATTCATATTAGAAGAAAAGGAAGGTTCGACTTTTATGTCTAATCCCATAGCGAAAGACCGTTGTGCACTTTGCTGAAAACCAACCAATGCTACTAAAATGAAAAGAAGTTTAATACTTTTCTTCATTAAATGCACCTTCCATAGAAAACCAATTTTGATATCAAAAGGCATATTTTAACTTTTGTAAATTTCTAAAGGTGTTTTAGTTTAACCCGCAAATTCAAATCGATACAATCAAACTATTTACCTTAAAGGTGTAAAGCTATTCGTATTTTTTTACAACACATCCTATAATAGAAGTGGGGGTGTTCATTTTGAAAAAAACAGATGTTTTTCAATTACTTAGAAATCGACAATCACAACTTTTAGGCTACAATCAATACAAAAAGTCTGCTGTACTCATACCACTCATAGACATTGACAATAAAACCCACATTCTTTTTGAAGTTAGATCGATGACATTACGTAGTCAACCAGGTGATATTTGTTTTCCAGGTGGAAGAATGGATGCAACCGATGAAAGTCCAAAACATACCGCTATTCGAGAAACATCCGAAGAATTAGGTATTGAACAAAACCATGTCACCGATGTCATCCCACTTGATTATTATGTTGGTGAACAGCGTATTATCTATCCGTTTATAGGCACAATAAAACATCCCGAACAGATTACACCTTTCTCAGGAGAGGTTGCAGAAATATTTACCGTACCACTGGATTTCTTTCTAACTACTAAACCTAAAAAATACAATGTACATTTTGAGGTAGTTCCGGAAGAAAACTTTCCATTTGATCAAATTGTGGGCGGAAAAGATTATAATTGGCACGTCCAACATATCGAAGAACTTTTCTATGAATATGAAGGTAGAGTCATTTGGGGACTAACGGCGAAGATTTTAACTCACTTTCTAGCATTAATACGGACATAGGATTTGAGATAAGATACTGCAATCATTTCATTTTGACAGTAACATTAAAAATGCTTGGACCAATTCCAAGCATTTTTCTATGTTTGATAAAGGATCTCATTTATTGTGATCAATATTAAGTTTTTGTGGAATAAAATATGCGATTGTGGCAGAAAGAAATGCGAAGAAGAAAGTGAAGAAGAAGGAGTCACCTTTCAATACTACTTTATGGGATAATGTTGCACTTGCACTCCACGCTAACTCCATATCCGGCGTATATATAAATGTAAGAAACAAACCCATTAGAAATTGAAAAAGTGAAAATAATACTACAAAACTAACAGCAAAGATCATATATTTTTTCATTAAAGACACCTCCACTATATATACGTTTATTTTATATATAAGTTTCATGATATAACAAAACTACAAAGAAAACGCGGTAACCTCCATAGCATAGATTGCTTGCTTTTCTCCAAATCTAATTGTAGTTCTCTCTAATTTCATACCTATTCTCTCCAAAAGCTGACAAGATGGTATGTTCGCGACTTGTGTTTCTGCAACTATTTTTGGAAGCTTCAAATGATCAAATGCAAAATGTAAGATTACTTGCACAACTTCTGTTGCAAAACCTGCACCCCACCATTTCGGTAATAACTGGTAGGATATTTCAAAATATGTGCCATCGTGATGTGGTCCAAGAGAAACAGAGCCCACAAAATCATTTGTTTGTTTCTCTCTAATCGTCCAATGATACTCGCCTGCACCTATTTCCAACATTTTTTCCATTGTATCTTCTGAAATTGAGCGTACTCCACCAAGGTATTTTCTAACTTCTTCGTTGAAATACAGCTCTTGTACATCATGATAATCTGCCTTTTTTAAAGATTGAATCATACATCTTTCTGTTTCAAACAATTTTATCCCCCCAGCGCAATATCATTTTCTACTACTAAAAAGCCGCCTAAAGTATCCCGCTACTCAGGCAGCTTTCCATTTATATAACTTTTGCTCCAATTACATTTTCAAAATGTTGCAATGCATATTCATGACCTGCTTTATTAAAACTTGCAACACCAGCTTTATGCACAACAACTTGAAATCCTTTATTATATGCATCAACAGCAGTATGCAAAATACAAATATCTGTACATACACCAACTAAATGTACTTCATCAATTCCTCTTTCACGCAGTTTCAATTCAATGTCCGTTCCGGCAAAAGCGCTATATCTCGTCTTATCCGTGTAATAAACATTCGGATTATCTTGATGATCTTCATAAAGCGTTGCTAGCTTTCCATATAATTCACGACCTGGTGTTCCAACAATGTTATGTGGCGGAAACATTTTTGCTTCTGGATGTAGATCATCACCCTCATGATGTGCATCCATTGCAATAACGACAAAGTCTCCCGTTTCGATAAATTCCTTTGTAATAGAAGTTATTGCGTCTTCGATAGCCTGACCCGGTATACCACATGTTAATTTACCATCTTCTGCGACAAAGTCATATGAATAATCAATATTAAGTAATGCGCGCTTCCCCATTGTATTCCCCCCGTTTTAATATGCTTTATTTATAGTTCTGATTTTCTCTCCGCTAATGGATTAAAACCATCACCAGTCATTTTAAATGATTCTTCTCCTTGCTGTAATTCTGTGACGAATACATCCCAATTAGCAGCGTTTACTGCAACCAGAAATAATCGGTCCAATACATCCAGATGGTCAATAGCCATTATCTGCTTCTTTACATCTTCTGGGACATGGCCAAATCGCATATGAACTAGACCTAATAAGTCTTCTTTTTCTTCTAAACTAATTGTCGCGTGACGATGATCATGTTCTTCCGACCTCATCAACCTCCTTAACAATAAACTTATTAGAAGTATTGCCTTGTGAAACCCTTTACAAACTACTATAGCAAAACAAATTATAATATGCGAGTCTATTTCTCACCATTTTACTAATTGTGGCCTACTTTACAATGTAAAAACAACGCAAAAAAGCGCTACAATGAGCGCCTTTTGTGCGTTGTTTTTTTATTTAACTAATTCTTGAGCTACTTTTATTTCATGTGCCTCTCCAAATTTATGGTGTGCTGCATGATAGGTGGGACCGACCATTTCATTATACGAAAAACCATATTGAATAGCTGTTGTGACAAAGCCTTTTGCTAAACGAACAGCTTCCTCTACTTTATTACCCTTCGCAAGATACGCACAAATTGCTGCAGAATAAGAACACCCCGCACCACTTGTGTTAACTGTATCAATTCGTGGTGCTTCTAATGTTGTAATTGTTTTCCCATCAAATAATACGTCAACGGCTGGTCCTGTTAATCGGCCACCTTTTACAAGGACATATTTTGATCCTAAAGAGAATAAATCAATCGCTGCTTGTTTTAATCCATCTACGTCATCAATTTTTCTATCATCTAGTAAAAAGGAGGCCTCCGGAATATTCGGTGTAATAATTGTTGCATGTGGAATTAACTTTTCCTTCAATGCATCGATTGCATCATCTGCTAAAAGTTTTGAATCTAATTTACCGACCATAACCGGGTCTACGACAATATCTTTAATCGACGCACGATGGATTAATTCTGCAGTGCGAATAATAACTTCTTTTGAAAAAAGCATCCCCGTCTTTAATGCATCTGCACCTACTTGCTTCATTGCTGTATCAAATTGCGCTTCTATTGCTTCTAATGTCATCGCGTGAACATTTTTTCCTGTTTCTGGATGTCTTCCTACAATTGCAGTTACGACACTCATCCCATACACATCTAACTCTTGAAATGTTTTTAAATCAGCCTGGATTCCTGCACTTCCTCCTGATGCAGATCCCGCAATTGTGATGACGCGTGCTGGAAATTTCATCTTCATCCCTCTTCACCTTAAATTTGAATAATTTAATCCTTATTTTTCCTAAAAAATAACAACAATTAAAAACCAAATAATCATGATAATTTGTATTACTATTTTAGCAATTGTCCCACTAAAAAATCCAATGAATGATCCAACTGCCACCTTCATTGCAACAAAAAATGGTCGGCCCTGCAATAATTCCACAATAAAAACGAGAACTAACGGTACAATAAATATGCCAAACGGCGGGATAACAAAAGATCCAATAACAATTCCAATCACTGCTGATCGTTCGCCCCAGACACTTCCACCAAACTTTCTTACAAAATAACTATTGGCGAGGATATCAGCAAAAAAGAGCACAATTGTTAAAGCAATCATACTTCCCCAAAAAAACACGCCTAATTGTTCTGAGCTTAACGCAAAATGGTAGATAAGAAAACCCACCCAGAGAAAAAGCGTAGATGGAATAATCGGGAACAACAACCCGATTAAGCTTCCAAGAAAGAAAAATATGATAACAATCCACCATATTAACGTGCTAAACACGATATGCACACCTCATACATATAGATTTATTTAAAGTTTCTATCCCTTCCATTATCTCTTATTACGAGGGGACTTTATACAGAAGCATGTTAATTTACCCCTAATACATATTTAAAAAAACCATTAGACTACACAACACTTTATTTGTGTGATCTAATGGTTTGTCCATCCAAATTTCTTTTATTTCTTTCCTATACCTTCCACTTTGTTATTTGTTCCTTCATTTTCCGGTAGTGGGTCGACAACATGCTTATATGCATACCCCTTGGAAACTGTTACCAGTGACATGATTAGCACAATGACACAAATCGCTACCATCGCAATAACGTAATAAACCACGCCTTACACTCCTTTGTACCGTAGTCGCAAAGCATCACAATCATTACTTACTACATTCTACTATAATGAGAAATAATATTTATGCAACTATTTATAAAGCCTAATATTCGATTACAAAATTTTCCTTTCCATACACATCTATGATGCAAGATATAATAGCCAATTACTTATATTCTATAAAGATATAGTCATTTTTAATCCAAATACATAAAAATTCGCAGAGGTGCCTACTATTTTATACTTGGCACTAATGAAAAGCTAGATTTTTCTAATCCATTTCTATTTATAAAATGCTGTTACACTATATGCTATTAAAGACATAAATTAACAAATGGTAAACTTTAAAGAACAACAAGTGTTTTTTTAGTTTACAATTTACTTTACTTTTTTATCGATTGTCGGGGAATATGAAGGAAAGTAGACCAAATTGGAGGATGTTTTAGGTTCACAAAGCTTATGTTTTCTCATCGCTTTATATCCAATTGTTTTCATAAATATCAAACTTTACTGCATTTGATTACATTTTTCTGAATCGATAGTATTATAGTATGCCTACATGAGGTGCATTGCCCGGGTATCTAATATTTTCTCATGTAACATACTACGTTTTTCTATATTCTTGGGAGGTTTATTGGTGAGAAAACTTTTAATAACAATTGTATTAGGTTTATCTATTATTTTACTTGCAGCTTGTAATTCGGAAGGTGATGATCAATCACTACAAAAATTAAAAGATGCTGGGAAAGTTACAGTTGGCTTTGCAAATGAAAAGCCTTACGCATATGAAGATGATGATGGCGAACTAAAAGGAGCAGCTGTGGACATTGCGAAAGCTGTTTTTAAAGAATTAGGCATAGATGAGGTTGAAGGGAAATTATCAGATTTTGGTCAACTTGTTTCAGGAGTAAATGCGAAACAATTTGATGTCATTACTGCTGGAATGGCTATTATGCCTGACCGTTGTGAAAACGTTGCCTTTGGTGATCCTGAAATGCAATATGGCGAAGGACTAATCGTACAAGCCGGAAATCCACTAGGACTAAAAAGTTATGAAGATATCGCAAATAATACGGATATCACAGTTTCTGTTATGGAAGGTGCAACTGAAATCGGTTTTCTAAAGGAAACAGGTGTTGATGCTGCTCAAATTCAAAGTGCTCCAGACATCCCAGCAACATTTGCTGCGGTAGAATCAGGTCGTGCAGATGCTACTACAGGAACAGAAGCAACGGTTAGAATGGCACTAGAATCATTAAACTCCGACAAACTAGAATTTGTGGAGGACTTCGAACAGCCAGATGTCGACGGTAATCCAAGTTACGGTGCAGCAGCTTTTCATAAGGACGATAATGAGCTAAGAGAAGCATACAATGAAGCACTTAAGAAGTTAAAAGAAGATGGTACTGTCGCTGAAATTTTAGATAATAACTATTTTAATGGAGAAACAAATAGTGTTCCAAGCGATATCACTACTGAAAAAATCTGTAGTGGTGAAATCAAGTAAACATAATAGGGCTCAAAGACCCTATATGAAAACAAAAACTCCACAGGGTCTCTCTCCCTTGCCCAGGGAGAGTGGCCCTGTTTTTTCATCCTAACTGTTTTATTATATTTAAACGTAAAGTAGAGGAGTGAAGTATAATTAATGCCATAATAGAAGTATTTCCTGCTTTAATGAGAGGAATTACTGTAACGATTAATGTCCTAGTCTTATCTGCAATACTTGCTTATATATTTGCATTTATTGCGGGGTTTTGCCGACTATCGAACAACTTTTTTATTCGGAAGATTACTGCCTTTTATGTAGAGATATTTCGTGGAACATCACTCATTGTCCAACTCTTTTGGTTTTATTATGCCATACCAATGTTATTTAACATTAATATAGGAAGTGGATTAATGGCGGGAGTATTGGCCATCTCCCTTAACTACGGGGCTTATATGTCTGAAATTGTTCGGGGTTCCATTTTATCAGTGGCGGAAGGACAGTCAGAAGCAGCAACAGCATTGAATATGTCTCGTTTTCAAAGAATGCGACTTGTGATTCTTCCACAAGCCATTCGAATGATGTTGCCGGAATTTGGTAACTATTTAATTCAAGTTGTCAAAGCAACTTCTCTTGTATCCCTAATTGGAATGACAGATATTCTCTATCATGGAAATATATTAAGAAGTTCGAATTTATCGATGGCCCCTACTGTTTATTTATTATTACTCGTCTTTTATTTTATCCTTGCACTTCCACTGATTTTTCTATCACGAAAAATGGAGGATATTTCAAAGAAGGGGGTGGCAAGTGAATGAATTGGCGTTGGGATTTATTTTTTGAAGCAATACCAATTGTATCAAAGGGACTGTACATGTTAATTGGCTTGACTTTTTCTTGCTTTGCATTTGCATTAATATTTGGTTTTGTTTGGACGCTACTTAAGCGTATACCAATTAAGCCAATTAATTGGATTGTAACATGGACGATGGAATTTATTCGTTCCACACCACCTTTAATTCAGCTATTTTTCATCTTTTATGCGTTGCCAACCTTGCCCTATATCGGTGAGACTTTGACATTCAGTCCGTTTATATGTGGTACAATCGGACTTGGTTTACACTTTAGTACGTATATAAGCGAGGTATATCGTTCCGGGATTGAGAGTGTTGATAACGGTCAGTGGGAAGCAGCAAAAGCATTAAACTTTTCAACCGCTCAGAAGTGGACGAAAGTAATTTTGCCACAAGCATTACCACCAACTATCCCTATGCTTGGGAATTACTTCATCATTTTATTTAAGGAAGTACCATTAGCTGCTACAATTGGAGTGGTAGAAATCCTACATTTAGCAAACACTTTTGGATCACAGCATTTTAGATATTTAGAGTCATTAACAATTGTAGCGCTACTATTTCTTATTATAAGTTATCCTTCTGCAATTTTAATTCGAAAGCTAGAGGAAAAAATGAATCGTCGTTTTGACAAAAAAGAAGTTATTCAAGAAAGTAAAGGAGCGGTAATGAATGGATAGTTCCATTTCTGTAAAAGAGAATTCACAAAAAAGGAATGCGATAGAACCAATTGTGAAATATCGCGATGTTCATAAATCATTTGGAGAATTGGAAGTATTAAAAGGTATCAATTTAGATATTATGCCATCAGAAAAAGTTGCTTTAATTGGTCCAAGTGGTTCAGGAAAAACAACGATTATTCGTATGTTAATGACGCTAGAAGAGCCAACATTAGGCGATATTATAGTTGATGGTCGTAATCTATGGAAGATGGAAAAAGACAGCAAAGTATTTAGAGCAAACGAAAAACACTTACGCAGTGTTCGCGGTGATATCGGTATGGTGTTTCAACATTTTAATCTTTTTCCCCATATGACAATACTGGAAAATTGTATGTCTGCACCGATTCACGTGAAAAAGATAGACAAACAAACTGCAAAAAAGCGTTCGATTGAAATGCTAGAAAAAGTTGGTTTAGGGGATAAATTAGATAATTATCCTAGCCAACTTTCCGGTGGACAAAAGCAACGAGTTGCGATGGCAAGAGCATTGGTAATGCGGCCAAAAATTATGTTATTTGACGAAGTTACCTCTGCTTTAGATCCCGAACTTGTTGGTGAGGTTTTAGAGGTCATACGTGATATTGCGAATAAAGGCGATATGGCAATGGTACTTGTCACACATGAAATGGATTTTGCTCAAGAAATTGCCGATCGGATTGTATTTTTAGATAACGGAATCATTGCCGAACAAGGTACGCCAACAGAAGTATTAGAGAGTTCTAATAACGAACGTCTGCAAAGCTTTTTACACAGATTCCGTAATGGCAACTCCTTCTCTTCTTCATAACATTACAGTTAAGATTATAGTTCCAAGTAAAGCGCTCTTTACTCAGAAGAAAAAGCATTGCCCATCTTTTTGGAAGCAATGCTTTTCTATCTTTAATCCTCATGAGCTTTATTGTTGATCGTCTCCAATAATGCGGACTTCTCTTTCTAAACGGACACCAAAGTTCTTCATCACTGTATCTTGCACATGATGAATTAAATCAATATATTCATTTGCTGTAGCATCTGCAATATTCACAATAAAACCGGCATGTTTCAGCGAGACTTGCGCCCCACCAATTTGCTTGCCCTGTAGCCCACTATCTTGAATGAGCTTACCCGCAAAATACCCAGGTGGGCGTTTAAACACACTTCCACATGATGGGTACTCCAAAGGTTGTTTCGATTCACGCTTAAATGTGAGGTCATCCATTACTGCTTTTATTTCTTCATAATTTCCGATTTGGAGTAAAAAGGTTGCTTCAAGAACAATATAACCGTTTGACGGAATATTACTTGTACGGTAGGACAAATCTAAATCCTCTGCTTGCAGTTCAAGCAATTCCCCTTCTCTCGTTACAACAATCGCACTTTGTAAAACGTCTTTAACCTCACCACCATATGCACCTGCATTCATATATAATGCACCACCAACAGAACCAGGAATACCACATGCGAACTCTAATCCTGTAAGCTTTGCAGCCAACGCCTCACGTGAGGCATCAATAATACGTGCACCACTTTGAGCAACAAGTGTTGTACCAGTAGTTTCAATTTTGTTTAATTTATACGGGTTCATTACAATACCACGGATACCGCCATCTTTTACAATCAAATTCGAACCGTTCCCCAATAATGTAAAAGGTATATGTTCTTTATTGGCAAGCTTCATGATTTCTTGTACTTCCGCATACGTCTCCGGAGTCACAAAAAAGTCAGCAGGACCACCCAAATGTGTATACGTGTGCTTTTTTAATGGTTCATTTAACAATACATTCTCTTCTGACGTAATTGCTAATAACGCTTGATATATATGTTCATGGCTATTTACCATTGACAATCAATCCTTTAACTATAAACTATCCATCCTTTATATTGTACTGAAAATCTGCTTAGCTTTCCACACAAATAGATAAATTTTACATCAGTTGTGAAGTAAATGTAATGTTAACAATAAAATATATGATTGGGCTATTATACTATTCATTTAAACTGAAATCGTGCAGGTTATAGAAAAAAACGGAAAAGGTTACATCATCATGCTTACTCTGACGGTTTTTCAACTTGGAGATATTTGGATTTTTTTAGTTTCCAAGATTGAAATTTAAACCAACCTCACGTACTTTTATCACTCTTTCATTTTCCCCGAATTCATATGATAGAAAGTAGGGTCTTACTGGCCAGTTTGCCTGTATTAAAAAAGAGCCGCTTCTCAACCATTCAGCAGCCCTTTTACAATATTATATTAGCTTCTTCACTTCGGCCTTCTCTTCTAATGCATCTATTATTGTTTTTAATTCTTCTTCTTTCTTTTGCTGTTCTAACTGTTCTTTAATAATATCTGCTACATCCTTATATTCCGGTATGTCATCATTATTTTCCTTTAATTTATCATACATGTCTTTTATCTCTTTGTCAGAAACCTTTGGAGTTTTTACTTCTTTGTCTAAATATTTTTCCAAAGCTAAGCTATACTTTACTTGCTCTTTAAAATCATCTTCTGTCATAGAGAATTCCTTCAAATAAGCTTTTAGTTGATCGCCATTTTCCTTTTTAATTGCTTCATATTCTGCATCTACATCTTTATTTGACACCGAAAATCCCTTATTCTCAATTTCCTGACGGAGCAATTCTTGGGCAATTAGCTCATCCAATGTCTTGTCCTTCACTTGTTCCAAATCATCAATATCTTGTCCAATTTGATAAAGACGCATTTTTGTTTGAATATATGCGGTGTTATATTTATTACCATTTACTTTTTCATCGTTCACTTCTAAAACAACTTTATCATTTGCAACCTTTTCCGCATCTGTCACTTCTAACTTTTCCATGTCAGCTTGCTTCGTATCTTTTTCTTTATCTTTATCACTATTACAAGCAGTTAAAACGACTGCAAACAGGACTGCTATTAAAAGTAAATATGTTTTTTTCATCAATAAAATCCTCATTTCATTATAGTGTATGCGTCCATTCAAACATAGTAAACAACATAAAAGCAACCATTTTAACTTACACTTTTTATATAGCAGTTACCATTTTAAGTAGTGCATGTATCAAATTACAGATACATAAAGAAAAAACTCCCTTGAATGCGATCACTCGCTCCAAGGGATATATATAATTATTTTATGCTGCCGTCTATTTCATCGACCATTTCTTTTATTGACTGTAATCCACCGCCAGAAAGATACCAATACTCAGGATTTAAATAAGTAATATTATCATTTTGATACGCTTTTGTCTTTTTCACAAGCTTATTTTCAACAACTTGTTTTGCAGAAGATTTTTCACCAATCGCTGCACCACGATCAATCACATAAAGTAAATCAGGGTCGTGTTCAACAACATATTCGAATGAAACATTCATACCGTGTGTAGAAGCTTCAATTTTATTATCAACCGGTTTTACACCAAATACGTCATGAATCAAACCAAATCTGGAATTTGAGCCGTAAGCACTAATTTTATCGTCATTTGCTAAAACAATGAGTGCTTCTTGGTCACTATTTGCTGCTTTCTCATGTAGAGCTGCAATTGCATCATCAATAGATTTTACTTCTTTATCCATCTCGTCTTCTTTAGAGAAGATCTTTGCAACGACATCCATATTCTCGTGGAATGAATCCATGTAGCGTGTTGCGTCAACACCTAAATAAATAGTCGGTCCAAGTTTACTTAATTCATCATATACATCAGATTGACGTCCAGAAATTATAATCAAGTCAGGGTCAATTTCGGCAATCTTCTCAAAATCTGGTTCCTTCAAACTTCCGACATTTTCGTAGTCATCGCTTTTGTACTTTTCCAAGTAATTTGGAACCGTAGCTTGGGGAACACCTACAACATCAACCCCTATTTTATCTAAAGTGTCCAGTATACCATAATCAAATACGACTACTTTTTTAGGATTAACAGATACGTCTGTCTTACCTAGTTCATGCTCAATTGTTATCGTTTGATTCTCACTGTTAGACGCTGCATCTTTTTCATTTTTATTGTCATCTGTACCACATGCCGTAATAACAAATGTTAGGACAATAAGAGAAATAAACATTAAAAATCTTTTCATTTTGAAACCCCTTTACTTTATTAAAGTTTATTTTTCAGCACTAATGCTGCAGACGGGTTGGTTTTATTTTTTATACTTTTAAAAGGTCATGATATTAAAATGAACTCATTTTACACTTCCATTTGGGCATGCAAAGAATATAGCATTGTATTCAGGACAACTGCGTGTTCCAATCCCCCCTTTTTTTATCTTCAATATATATAAACCGAAACATTTACGAATTGAGTCATATACGTTACAATAATAATATAGATGTTTTTTTATTCCCTTTGCAACGATTGCTGAAGTCGTGCAAGGGGCTTTTTTATTTTTAGAGCTTGTTCCAAAAAGCCCACTTATTTTTCCCCATCTTTATTTGCAGCATTAGTGATCAAAAATAGACACATATCCGTTTATCATCTACGTTTTTTATATCTATATCCATGTCATAGATTTCTTTTAAGACGCACTTATCAATCACATCACAAGCACGACCTTGTTTGATAATCTTTCCATCCTTTAATGCAACAATATTGTCTGAATAACAAGAGGCAAAATTAATATCGTGAATGACAATCATGATTGTTTTTCCTAATTCATCAACGAGTTTGCGAAGGATTTTCATAATCTGTACGGAATGACGCATATCTAAGTTATTTAATGGTTCATCTAACAATATATATTCTGTATCCTGCGCAATGACCATCGCAATATGTGCGCGTTGTCGTTGCCCGCCACTTAATTCATCAAGATGTTTATCTTGAATATCACGTAACTCCATGTAATCAATTGCTTCGTCAACCTTTTTCCAATCTTCTTTATTTAATCGCCCTTGAGAATAAGGAAATCTTCCAAAGGACACGAGCTCACGAATCGTTAATTTTAGATTGATTGCATTAGACTGTTTCAAGATCGATATTTTTTTAGCTAATTCATTATTCTTTGCTTTTAAAATATCTTGACCATCGATTGTAATTTCTCCATTGTCTTTTGCTATTAAGCGACTTACCATAGAGATTAATGTACTTTTCCCCGCACCGTTTGGACCAATAAATGACGTGATTGTACCTTTTTCAATTTGTAATGATACGTTATCAATCACTGTTTTATTGTTATACGATTTAAATAAGTTTTTAATATCTACCATGATTTATTCTCCTTTAACAAAAGATATATGAAATAAATTCCACCAATAAAGTTAATAATGACACTTACCGTTGTTTCAAATGAAAAGAGTTTTTCTACTAAAAATTGTCCCCCAAGTAAGGCGATAATACTTATCAAAACTGAACCAATAATGAGGTAAAAATGGCGATATGTCTTTAAAAATTCATATGTTACATTTACTACAAGTAGTCCGAGAAAGGTAATCGGACCAACTAATGCTGTTGCAACCGAGATAAGTATCGAAACAATAATGAGCAGATGCTTCACTGCTTTGTCATACGGCACACCTAAATTGATTGCGTGATCTTTCCCTAATGAAAGGACATCCAAATATTTATAAAAACGTAAAAAGTATAGAAACACAAGCACAATTAATACGAGTGATAAATATACTAAATCTGAATTCACATTATTAATACTTGCAAACATTTTATCTTGCGCTATCATAAATTCATTTGGATCAATTAAAACTTGCATAAATGATGTGAAACTACCAAAAAACGTACCTAAGATCATACCAATTAGAAGTAGAAAATAAATATTATTTTGCTCGCCTTTAAATAATAATTGGTAAAGAATTAATGCGAATAATACCATGCCACAAATAGAAATTAAGTAGTTTAAATTACTGTTCATCATCACTAGTGATCTCGATCCAAATAAAAAGACAATTACTGTTTGAATTAACATATATAGAGAGTCAAGTCCCATCACACTTGGTGTTAAAATACGATTATTTGTAATCGTCATAAATATTGTCGTTGCAAATGCAATGGCACCGCCTGTTAAAATGATGGCGGTAACTTTTATAACCCTTCTTGGTAAAATATACGCGATATTACCGTGTAAATCGTAAAAGATAAATAAAATAGCTAATAGTACCGCAATAATGGCCAGGATGACTGTTTTCTTTTTATAACCCATAGCGCTTTCTCCTTAAGAGTAGATAAATAAATATTCCACTACCGATTACGCCAACGGTTAGACTGATAGGTATTTCATATGGATAAATAATCACCCTGCCGATAATATCACATAACAACACGAAAAGTGCCCCTATTAATGCTGTATGTATGAGGCTATTTTTCAAATGATCCCCTTGGTATATCGTCACAATATTAGGTATGATTAATCCCAAAAAGGGAATGACCCCAACAGTTAACACGACAGAAGCTGTTACAAGTGCAACGATAACTAAACCGATATTAACAACTTGTCGATAATTTAATCCAAGATTCTTCGCAAAGTCCTCTCCCATACCAGCTATTGTAAATTTATTTGCATAAAGGAATGCAATAATTAAAATAGGGATACTAATATAAATTAACTCGTAGTTTCCACTCATAATCATGGAGAAATCGCCTTGCATCCAAGATGTCATATTTTGAATCAGATCATTTTTATATGCAATAAATGTTGATATTGATGTGATAATATTTCCAAACATAAGCCCAATCAATGGAATAAATACAGCATCTTTAAATTTAACCTTTTCCAAAATCTTCATAAAGGCAAATGTACCAAGAAGTGCAAAAGCAAAGGAAACTAGCATTTTTTGGATTGGACTTGCCGTAGTAAATACCATTAAACTAATGAGAATCCCTAGTCTCGCTGCATCTAATGTACCCGCAGTTGTTGGCGACACAAATCTATTTCTACTAAGTTGTTGCATAATCAATCCGCAAATACTCATACTCATACCCGCAATTAAAATACTTACGAGTCTTGGAAACCGACTTACCCAAACAATTTCCCTTTGGTCTTCTGTTAAGTTAAATATATCTACAATTGATACATCTACTACCCCAATAAATAAAGATGTAATAGATAAAATAATTAGTGCGATTACTAAATATCTTACTTTCATTCTTGTAAGTCCTTCTCCTTATATTAGAAACCCCTTACACAGGCATTTCTCCCCTTTTGTCAATAATGATTCTCAAGTACAAGTAAATCTAAATAAGAATGATATTCATTATCAATTAGAACTTCCTAAGTAGAGTATAGCATACTTGGTATAGACGTCAATTATAAATGTACAAGAAATTTCAACATTACCACGATAAATATGTTGAAACATGGTAAACTGTCGTAAGCGCTAGCAATTAAGATTATAAGTAACTTACATTTTTTTAAAAATTTTCAAACATAAAAATATAACTTCAATTAATGGGGGAATACACACACATCCCCTACTGGATTTGGAAGAACAAGGGACAATAATCGCAACGTCTTGTTACAATGCCTTTGTGACCCACATCTTTTTGAGCTGAATGAATCGTACTTTTATAGCTATTTCCTAACATATTTTCCTTCATTCCCTAGCAATATGAATGTAAGACTTTTAACACCCTGCTCATCTACGTTATCAAGATGTACACAAAAAAACCTCACTAATACTTCACTTAGTGAGGGACTTACCAATCTTTCTTCTGTACTTCACAACCTTCATCTGTACAAAAAGAAGTTTCATCATTATTTAAAGATGTTAGTTGGATTGTATTTTGTTCTTCCTTTTCCAATTCCCATACTTGATTTAACACTTGTTCAAACACTTCAGGTGGCTGTGCTCCAGATACAGCATACTTTTCATTAAAAATATAAAATGGCACCCCTTGAATACCAATTTCATATGCTTGTTCTTCTTCTTCACGTACGCGCTTCCCGAATTTATTAGCGTGTAATATTTCTTCTACTTTATCCCGTTGTAGCCCAATATCAGAAGCTAATTGTAATAATGTATCTTGATTACTAATTAATTTGGCATCCGTAAAATATGCGTGAAACAATCTTTCTACCAATTCATTTCCTTTGCCAACCTTTTCTGCGTATTTTACTAAACGGTGCGCGTGAAACGTATTTGTCGGCTGCATTTTTTCAAATTGATAATCCAATCCTAGTTCTCGGGCCTGGTCCGCTATTTGTGCAGATGTCCTTGCTGCATCTTCTACACTAGATTGGAATTTATCCGCTAATAGCTCAAAGTAGCTTCTAGTCGGATCATGTTTTGCTTGTGGATTCAATTCATAGCTCTTATACTGAACTACCACATGATCACGATATGGGAATGCATGTAATGCCTCTTCTAATCTACGTTTTCCTATATAACAAAAGGGACAGACAAAATCTGACCATACTTCAATTTTCACTTTGTATCCCCTCTCATATACTATGATTAGGCGTTATTTTTCTACCTAATATTTTAATCAATTATAAAGTGAAACCTCATTCAGTGGGGGCTTTCGAACTTCACCTATCGTTTATTTCCTCCATATTTTAACATAATTTTATATAACCTTTTACTATCTTGCTTAAAATGATTTTAAAAGTAGGGACTGGGACAAAATCAAACTTTAATGAGGGGGTCAGACCCCTTATGTCCCAGCCTCAGATACCATTTGTTAATGTGTGAAATGGTCTCCATCTACAAACTTCCCATAGTCTGGCACCGCCATTTCCTCAAAATCTTGAACCAGTTTTGATAATCCTTCGGTTAATTGTGTACCATCAAGTGCTGGGCCATGTCCTGTAATTGCAGTTTTGGGTTTCAACTTTTCTAATGCTATTACAGAAGCCTTTGCAGCTTGCCAATCCGTTGTTAAATATCTTGGTGGGCCATGTACTTCTGGATCTTGTAGCAGTACTTTATAGAATGAATCTTGTTTGACCGTCACAAAGGCATCGGCGGCTATGAGAAGAGAATCACGTTTTCTGAAAAAGGATACTTGCCCTGGAGAATGTCCTGGAGTATGAATCCACTCCCATTCAGAGAGCCCGGGAATCGTATGATCTTGAGGTAGCACTTTTAAAAATGGTGCAACGTTAATCGGTTCGTGTGGGTAAATTGGTGAGATTTTTGCTAGTAAGCCACCCTCTACTGATCCATCAGGTTCAGGATAGCTTTGCTCACCAGTTAAATACGGAAACTCCAACTCGTGCGCATAAATTGGAACTTCCCATTGCTTGACGAGATCTACAAGGCCTCCTACATGATCAAAATGACCGTGGGTTAGCAATATTGCCACTGGTTTGCTTCCTTTTCCAAATCTTTCATTGGCAACTGAAATTATTTTCTCTGCTGATCCTGGCATACCTGCATCAACTAAATACCAAGTCTTATCTTGGGGCTTTCCAATAAAAATGACATTAACGATTTGATTTGTATAATAGTATACGTCTTCGGTTATTTCCTGACCGATACCACTTAAAACAGATGTCATCGGTATCCACTTATTATCTTTACTCTCATGCAATTCTCTCTCCATTTCTTCAACCTCCTCAATAGTTAGTATGTGAGGGATTTATCTTTTTACACTGTCCATTACCATAACAAAGCAAAGTTTTAAAAAACACCTCATAACATCATGGAAATGTTATAAGGTGTTCATCTACATCTGTACGTTTATTTATTCAGTTCATCCATTAATGATTTTCCCATAATCGATACACGTTTTGTATTCTTTAATTGTTCTATTGTTTTAGCACCAATTCCAAACATCGTGACTTTTAATTCAAATTCAATTTGTTCCATTGTTTTTAGGACAGCATCTACTGATTCAGTAGCAGATTGTAGCAGTTGGCGCGCGTAACCAATTACATCCGCACCAATTGTAATTGCTTTTGCAGCATCCATACCCGTCTTCATTCCGCCACTAGCAACAATTGGCGTATTTGGAAGCTGACTTTTCACTGAAACAATACAATCTTTTGTCGGGATACCCCAATTATTAAATGCTTCAGCAGCAGCCTTTCTAAGTGTATCTTGAGAACGGAGCTTTTCAACTTGACTCCACGACGTCCCACCTGCGCCGGCAACATCAATATAAGCAATTCCGGCATCATAAAGTCGTTTAGCAACTTCCCCATCTATTCCAAAACCAACTTCCTTGGCACCAACCGGAACTGAAACATGCTTACAGAGCTTTTCAATCTTCGGAAGCAACTGTTCAAAGTTTACATCACCTTCGTCTTGAAAGATTTCTTGTAAACTGTTCAAATGTAAAACGAGGGAGTCTGCTTCTGTCATGTCGACAATTCGTTGCGCTTCTTCAGGGCCATATCCATAGTTAAGTTGTACAGCTCCGAGATTTGCAATTAACGGAACAGAAGGTGCATGTTTTCGTATTAAAAAGGAATCTTGATGTAGGTCACTCTCAAGTAAAGCCCTTGTCGAGCCGAGACCTATTGCCCATCCCCTTTGTTCTGCAGCTTTTGCTAAGTTCTGATTAATATCTGCAGCCAACTTTGAGCCACCTGTCATCGAACTTACTAAAAAAGGCGCTTTGATTTTCTTATTTAAGAATGTTGTTTGAATATCTATATTTTGAAAATTAATTTCTGGTAATGCATTATGTATAAAAGATATTCCTTCTAAACCAGTAGATTTATTAACTCCTTCAACATTGTCTGTTAAACAAAGTCGAATATGTTCCGTTTTTCGACGATTAATTCCTTCTTCTGCCACTTTTTTCACTTCCTAAATGAATTGTATTTTCATTTGCCGCTTAAAGGTATACAAATGTAATGTTACAAAGTACACATGGCAATTACCATTATCATATCAAATATTTACATATATGTAATAGGGAACGGTCATACATTATATTTATATAGTACTTTTAGACTAACTATTTACACCGATTAATGCTTTCGGATTATTTACATAAAAATTTATATTATATACAATCTATGAGAATAGAAAAGGAGGGATTTATTTATGGAAAATCAAGCCAAGACAGAAGAACATGTTACAAGTCAAAAGAATAAAGAGCTACATGGCTATATGCAATTTGTAATGGATGTCATTAAAAAGCCACATTCCATATTATCTACTGATTACAAAGGTTACCATTCCTATGGACTCATTACAATTATTGCTTTTTTATCATTAATTGTGATAAGAAGTTTTTCATACCAATTAAAGTTACACCTACAAAATGATTATATTGATACAAAGTTTATAAGTAGCTTTCAAGACTTTTTTGCCTTTTTCACAACCCCGTTAACGCTAGCCGCCGTTCTTGCACTTATTATTGTTTCATTTAAATGGTATGCAGGAGAAAAAGAAGGCAAGAAATTAACAACAAATTACTTTCTCGAAAAATTAGGCGCTTTGCTTGTACCTTCCGCAATTCTTTACGCAACTTCGATACCATTAGCACTATTAGACATTAGTGTTGGAAGTTGGTTAAGCTCCGTTGCCTATACATTTTTATATGTTGCCATTTTCCTAGTATCTTATCTTTTTGTAGCACGAGACAATCTCAAAGTAGCAGCAGTATTTTTGTTTGCGTTTTACATGATAGACAATGTTATCGGCTTAATTATTACGTTATAAGGTATGGGAAACGTGGAAATACAGTGAAACAGACGCAAATGTATATGCGTCTGTTTTTTTATCTTACATTCATTTCACTTGGTTCTGGTCCTTTGCGTTCATTACGATTTAATGTCTCGAATATCTTCATATCATCGTTACTCAATTCAAAATCAAAGACATGGAAGTTTTCCTCAATGCGTGATGGTGTTACTGACTTTGGAATAACAATATGACGAGATTGAAGATGCCAACGAATAATCACTTGTGCTGGAGTCTTCTTATATTTTTCAGCAAAGTTTTGGACAATTTCATTTTGTAGCACTTCGCCACCTTGCATAAGCGGGCTCCACGCTTCTAAATAAATGTTATGTTTATTACAAAATTCCTTTAATTCCTTTTGCTGTAAATAAGGATGACATTCAACTTGGTTGACAGCAGGCACAACATTACATTCGTTTATTAATCTCTCAAGATGTTCCACATTAAAATTACAAACCCCAATCGCTTTTGCTCGACCATCTTGATAAATCTTCTCTAATGCTTTATATGTATCAACATACTGATCGAATTCAGGAGTTGGCCAATGAATTAAATATAAATCAACATAATCAAGTCCAAGACGTTCTAAGCTTGCATCAAATGCTTGCAATGTTTTCTCATAACCTTGGTCACTGTTCCAAACTTTTGTTGTAATAAATAAATCTTCCCGTGGTACGTGGCTTTCCGCAATCGCCTTGCCAACACCCGCTTCATTTTCATAAACTTTAGCTGTATCGATTGAACGATAACCAACTTCAATAGCCTTTTTGACTGCAGAAGTTACTTCAGCATCGGGAACTTGCCAAACACCAAAACCTAATTGCGGCATTTTTAATCCATTATTTAATGTAATATAATCCATGTGATCACACCTTTCTACCCCATAGTTTACCACAAAATGAAAAATCAAAACAAAGACTAGACTTCTACATCTCTTTATAACGAAAATATTTCACCGAGTTTTAATACCTTTAAATTGTCTTCACAAAGCTCTAATCGTCCCCACTCCGCCTGCATTCGATCTAAAGCTTCTTTTGGTGTATCATCAGCTAGCATATATGCACCATAATGCATCGGAATCATATTTTTCGCATTTGTATCCATAAAGGCCTGAATAGACTCCTCTGGTGTGACGTGCTGATAATGCATAAACCATTCCGGTTCATAAGCACCGATTGGCATAAGGGCATAGTCAATGGTAAAACGTTGGCCAATTTCTGAAAAGCCTCTAAAATAACCACTATCACCCGCGAAGTATATCGTTTTATCTTGTTCCAATACCCATCCACCCCAATGAGATGTATTCGTGTCAAATAGTGTACGCTTTGTCCAATGTTGTGCGGGTACAAATGTAAAATGTACACCATTTACTGTAGACTTACCCCACCATTCAAATTCTGCTACATGATTAATACCTTTTTTTAAAAACCAACGTCCTAGACCTGCTGGAACTAAAAATAACGGATTACCTGGTAATTTTCTTATTGTTGAATAGCTTAAATGATCATAATGACCATGCGAAATCAATACAATATCTATTTCAGGTAATGCTTCAATTGCGATACCAGGTGGTGATAAACGCTTATATGTTGATAACCATTTCGTCCATACAGGGTCAGTCAGGATATTTAAACCATTCATTTGAATGAGAAATGTACAGTGTCCAATCCATGTAATAGTCGGTACATCACGATTTGTCCGTAGCCATTCCGTATCTGGATTCTTAACTATAGGAACCTGAAAAGATAAATCTTTGTCCTTTTTCATTCTTTCTTTGAACCACAGCATTAAATCTTTTGGGCGGTTTTTCATTTCAATATGATCCATATTATAAAATCGGCGTCGTTGCAACATTTTCCCCACTTCTTTCCATATGGTATATATGACAGTATAACCCAATCAATCACCATACCATAAGTAAGACAGCAGTAAATTTTATCTCTTTCCATCATACGATGCTAAGTGGGTCTTTCATACTGCTTTTCCCATTCTACAATATCCTTTTTCTTAACAATACTAGTATTGCTTTTTATGAATGGTCCATCCTGTAAAACCAAAAACAATATTAATGAATGGAACAAGCATTACAAAGAATGCAAACGGAATAAATTCCATCGGACTAATTCCCAAAACACTAGCTGCAAATACAGCTGTCACTCCCCATGGAACAAGATTAATACCAACTGTTCCAGCTGCCTCTACGCAACGCGATAGATTTTTTGTGTCAATGCCCATATCCTTGTATTTATTCACGAATGTTCTGGCAGGTAAAATAATCGTTAAAAACTGTTCACCACTAGCAAATCCCACAAGAAACGTGGATAAAATGGTAGAACCAATTAAAGCACCTGTTGTCTTCACTTTTTCCATTATTTTATGTGTTAAAACTTCAAATGAACCAGTTCTTTCCAGTATCCCACCTAATGCCGTCGCTAAAATCAAAAAGGAAATTGTGCTTAACATAGACATGAGACCACCTCGACTCAGCAAAGCATCCACCCGTGCAATGCCAGTTTCCCCAACATATCCATTCATCATAAATGCAATTGTTTCTCCAATAGAATATCCTTGAACCGTAACAGCTAGAAATGCACCAAGTAGACTAACTCCCATTAAAGCAGGTATTGCAGGGATACGTAATACCATTAACACTATCGTTATAATTGGTACAAATAATAAAATGGGATGGATAATAAATGTGCTTTTTAAACCAACCGAAATTTCTTTAATAGCGTAAACATCAGCATGTTCTATCGTTTCGCCTGTATTAGAAAAAAGCCAGTACAAAATAAGTGACATAAGAAATGCTGGAATCGTATCCCATAACATATGCATAATATGGCTAAATAAATCTGTTTCTGCTACTGCGGCGGCAATATTAGTTGTATCAGAGATTGGTGATAATTTATCTCCAAAGAATGCACCAGATATAATAGCACCACCAACTAAGCCTGGTGGAAATCCTAACCCCTGGCCGATTGCCATAAATGCTAATCCGACAGTAGCAATCGATGTGAATGAACTCCCTAAGGTAATCGACACAATGCCGGTCACTAGTGCAACAATTGGAACGAAAATTTCCGGTTTAATAATTGCTAATCCGTAATATATAATTGTCGGAATAACACCACTTGCAATCCATGACCCTACAATTGTTCCAATAATAAACAAAATAAAGACTGCGGGTAATGCAATGGTTACACCCTTTATCATCATCTCTTGTATTTCTTCCCACTTAAAACCAGCAATTAGAGCAACAATACTAGCAGCCATCATTCCAATTATTAATGGAAAGTGCATTTCTATTTTCCATACAAAGACAGCAAGCACCGCCGTCATAATTAAAGCAATTAACGGAATAATTGATAGACCGAATGTCATTTTTTGTTTCACTTTTCATTTCCCCTTGCATATTTTTTTATATAAAAAAAAGAGCCTCCTATCCCAAAAGGGACGGAAAGCTCCGTGGTACCACCCTCATTAACAAATTTCTTTGTTCACTCACTTAGATAACGGCCGAAACCGGAATTATTCAGCTCCCTATTTGTATTTCGTCCTACACCTTGCCTAGTTCACAGCACCCACTAGGTTTCTGATTTCAAGCTTGTAGTAACTACTATTATAGTTCAACGCTTTTCCATATTTACTTTTTCTTACTTTTACTCAGTATCAATAACAAATGCTCGCCATAATAACGAACGTAATATTCTAATCCTATAAAAAAAAGAGCCTCCTATCCCAAAAGGGACGGAAAGCTCCGCGGTACCACCCTGATTAACAAATTTCTTTGTTCACTCACTTAGATAACGGCCGAAACCGGAATATTCAGCTCCCTATTTGTACTTCGTCCTACACCTTGCCTAGTTCACAGCACCCACTAGATTTCTGATTTCAAGCTTGTAGTAACTACTATTATAGTTCAACGCTTTTTCATATTTATTTTTTCTAATTTTTACTCAGCATCACTAACAAGTGCTCGCAATAATAACGAACGTAATATTCTAATCCTATAAAAAAAAGAGCCTCCTATCCCAAAAGGGACGGAAAGCTCCGCGGTACCACCCTGATTAACAAATTTCTTTGTTCACTCACTTAGATAACGGCCGAAACCGGAATATTCAGCTCCCTATTTGTACTTCGTCCTACACCTTGCCTAGTTCACAGCACCCACTAGGTTTCTGATTTCAAGCTTGTAGCAACTACTATTATAGTTCAACGCTTTTTCATATAAATGTATTAACGATATTTTAGAAGTAATGCTGTTAAATGTCAAGTAGCTATTTAGATTTCGCACACAAATATTTCAGTTAAATTTCTATATCATCACCCACTAATTCCAATGCTGCTTTTAAGTCTTCTACAATATCTTCAGGATTCTCTAACCCTACAGATAAACGAATTAATCCTTTTGGAATTCCAAAGTGAATCAATTCCTCTTCAGGTATCGAGGAATGCGTCATGGAAGCAGGATGTTGCACCAATGTTTCCGGATCACCAAGGCTAAATGAAATCATGGCAAGCTTGAGCGAGTCAATAAACCTTTTACCCGTTTCAACCCCACCTTTTACTTCAAATGCAATAATTCCTCCCATACCACTCATTTGTCTTTTTGCAAGGTTTCTTTGCGGATGAGATGCCAATCCAGGATAATACACCCTTTCCACTGCTTCGTGTCCTTCTAGAAACTCTGCCACTCTTTGCGCTGTGTCACAATGAGCTGCTACACGGATTCCAAGTGTTTTTAAACCCCGTAAAATTAAATATGCATCCCATGCACTCAACGCCTGACCAAGATCTCCCATGATTGTTTGGCGCATAAAATCAATGTGTTCCTTTTTACCACATATTACGCCTGCGACAACATCTCCATGTCCATTTAAGTATTTCGTCGCACTATGAACGACGACATCTGCCCCCAACTCCAAAGGTCTTTGTAGATATGGTGTCATAAATGTATTATCCACGATAACAGATAAACCAAATCGATGTGCCACTTTACATACCGCTTCAATATCTATTAATGTTAATGTCGGGTTCGACGGTGTTTCAATATAAACAACCTTCGTATTTGCTTTAATCGCACACTGCAGCGCATCCATATCGGTACAGTCGACATAGTCATATTCAATACCAAATCTTGGTGCTAAATTTGTTAAAAACTTATGTGTTCCCCCATAAATATCTTTTGTAACAACAATATGTTCTCCCTTTTTAACAAATGCTAAAATTGCTGTTGAAATAGCAGCCATCCCACTACTCACAGCTAACGCTTCTTCCGCCCCTTCTAAACGAGCAATTTTCTTTTCGAGTGTACAAGTCGTTGGATTTCCATACCGTCCATAAAATGTGCCTTCATTTTCACCGGTTACTACTGCTGCCGCAGCGTCAGCATGTTGAAATGCATAAGCAACCGCAGGAACTAAAGGCTGTGATACAGCACCCGTTTCTTTACACGGACTTACTTCACAATGAATTGCCTTTGTGTTAAATCCCCAATTGTTTGTCATTTCCAATCCTCCTATTTCGGATTATTTATTTCTCCATCCGTATGCATATAACGCTTAATCGCATTTACAGCACACTCCAAACTATTTTCAATATGTACAACCATTGCCTCAACAGCTCCAGCTTTATCTCCCTTTTCCATCAAATCTAAAATATGTTTATGTTCAGCAGCAGATTGTGTAAGCCGCTCTTTATTTTCAAATGGGATAAGACGACGGTAGCGGAAAATCCTATCATTTAATTGTAAAAGAATTTTATTTACAGTTTTATTTGCACTTAATTCGTAAATATACGTGTGGAATTTACCGCCATAGTACAAAATATCCGCTAAAATATCTTCCTCATCTGTATCATCAGATTTCTTTATCACCTGAACAAGATTTCGTAACCTGCGTTTATCCAATTCGGTTATTTTATCAGTCGCCTGTGCTACAACAATACTTTCCAATTGCTTTCTCACTTCAAATAGTTCTTTTACTTCTTGAATAGAAATAGGTGCTACTTTTAATCTTCCATTATGTTGCCGAACGACAAGTTCCTCATATTCAAGTCGTTGTAAAGCCTCACGTAGCGGTGTTCTACTGATTACTAATTCAGTAGAAAGTCTTTCTTCCACAATAGATTCATCTGGAATAAGTTCACCTTTCATAATGCGATTTTTAATCTCCAAGTAAGCATAATCTTTTGTCGATACCCGTTTATCACCGTATTGCGTATTTCCCAACAATCGACCTCACCTCTACAAAATGAATAATTGTATACAATTATACGGTTTAATAGTTAGAACTGTCAATTACCTGAATGGTCAAATTAAAATCGTTTACAATTGGTGAACAAATTTTTTGTATAATAAAAATAAATCGTCAAAATGAGCTATTTGTCCTAGTAAATTACAATGAAATGTATTACTATAGAACTACTACATCATACTTAAGGCCTATTCCTTATTGAAGTGAGGAGATACATAACATGAAAATTGGTAAAATTAAATTTCTGAATTTAGGTAAACGAGGGAAACCTTCGAAAAAAGCAAAGCATAAGAATAAGCAAATGAAGCAGAAAAACAAAATATCTTGGTTAAACTGGAAAGATTATAGTATCGGTCGAAAATATATTACGATATTTTCTATATCCTTCCTCCTTATTATGATTGCAGGCGGAATTGTATATTCATTATTAAGCACGAGTAAAGACAATATGCGTCTTGTTGAAGAACATAGTGCACGTGTCAGTGATATGTCCGATTTAGCTTCTTTAATTCAAGTGAAAGATGTACAAATATCCGATTACTTACTAACAAAAAGTTCTCGCTACATTCGGGCATTCGAGGAATTTCAAACACAATTTGAGCAACTCATCAAAAAAATCGAACCGAAAATAGCAAATAAAGAGCAACAATCATTACTCACACAAATTATAGAAAACAATGAAAAGGTTAATCAAATTTTTAATGATGAAATGCTACCTGCATTAGAAAGTAAACAAGAATATGTTGCATTATCAACTAGAAATCAAACATCACAATTACGTGCAAATACAATTGAACTTGTAAATGCGTTAATGACACTCGTGAAGAAAGAAGAAGCGAAATCTGTGCAAGCAGCAAGTCAATCACTGCAACAAAGTCAATTTCTTCTTTCAATTTTAATTGTATTAGCAATCGCAATTGGCACCGCCTTCATGATTGTCATAAGTAGAGGTATTTCTAGAAAATTAAAGGATGTCGTCGTGATGACTTCAGAGGTAGCCCGAGGCAATTTAAATGTATTGTCGTTAGAATTTCAAGGCAAGAACGAACTTGGAGAATTAACTACATCAGTAAATCAAATGAAAGAAAATATCCGCAACATTATATCGAATGTGACAGACGCGTCAAAAGTATTGATAACGAGAAGTGAGGAATTTACGCAATCAGCTACAGAAGTCAAAGAGGGCAGTGAACAAATCGCTGCTACAATGGAACAATTATCAGCTGGTTCCGAAACACAGGCCAATAGTGCATCTGTATTATCCGAAAAGATGAATGACTTTGCGCAAAAGGTTTCTCTATCAGATAAGAGTAGTGTAGATGTTGTAACTCGAGCAGTAGATGTGCGCAATCTCACAAAGACCGGAGAGAATTTAATGGAAGAATCGATAAAACAAATGAATCAAATTGATCGTATCGTTGCAGATGCAGTACTGAAAGTAAAAGGATTGGATGAGCAGTCCGAACAAATCTCAAATTTAGTTGGTGTAATTAAAGATATTGCAGGTCAAACAAACTTACTCTCATTAAATGCTGCAATTGAAGCTGCAAGGGCTGGGGAACATGGTCGTGGTTTTGCGGTTGTTGCAGATGAAGTAAGAAAATTATCTGAACAAGTCGCACAATCTGTTGGAGAAATCACAACTATTGTAGAAAATATTCAACAGGAAACAGATCATGTTGTAGATTCTTTAAACCATGGTTATGATGAAGTAAAAACTGGGACAAAGCAAATTGCAACTACTGGAGAGAATTTCCATACTATTAATCATTCCATTGAAGAGATGGTTGGGGAAATCGAACTCATTTCGAACCAAATGAAAGAAATCGTGAATGGTAGTGGAGAAATTAATGGATTAATTGAAGAGATTGCTTCTGTTTCTGAGGAAGCCGCTGCAGGTGTTGAACAAGCGGCAGCATCCTCACAACAAACTTCAAGTTCTATGGAGGAAATTACAAATAATGCAGCAGATCTAGCTCATCTCGCCGAAAAACTAAATCAAGAACTACAAATATTTAAATTGTAAGACATAAGGTCTTCTCCTCGAGCAGGAGAAGACCTTTTTGTTTGGCTCGGACATCTACTATATCATGAAAAGAACATATGAAACTTTTTCAATTGTATTTACGTATACTCATTATATTATTTATTAAACTGAGGGAGATGCTAGTATGTTAGTTGTTACAGCAAATAAAATACATGGCAAAAATATTGTGGAAGTAAAAGGTTTAGTCCAAGGAAGTACGGTTCAATCGAAACATGTTGGTCGCGATATAGGCGCCGGTTTGAAAACACTTATTGGTGGTGAGATTAAAGGATATTCCGATTTAATGCATGAAGCTAGAGACATTGCTTATGATCGCATGATTGAAGATGCGAAACGCCTAGGAGCAAATGCCATCGTTGCCATGCGCTATCAAACATCACAAATTATGAATTCTGCTTCCGAAGTAATAGCATACGGAACTGCGGTTGTCATAGCATGATTTTTCAGCTACGCACTATCTGGTCAAAGCTTTTTCGTAAAGGTAGGAGCTCGTTATAATCAAATTTTATATACATAGGTGGATGCCCTCTATTCTTTTAGAAGGCTTCCATTTTTGCTTTTATTCAATTAAAATTTAGTAGTTCATTTGATTCCCGTTCTTCCTACCTGTTGATACAAATAGCACGCTTTCGTATGATCATTAACAAGTCCTGCTACTTGCATAAAAGCGTAACAAATAGTAGGACCTACAAAAGAAAAACCATATTTTTTTAAAGCTTTGCTCATCCTAGTAGATTCCTCTGTATATGCAGGAACTTCTTCATGATGGCTCCAATTGTTTATGATTGGGGTATGATCAACAAATCCCCAAACAAAAGAAGAAAAACTACCATATTCCACCTTGATTGCCTTTATGGCTTGCGCATTTTTAATTACTGACCGTATCTTTAGCTCATGTCGAATAATATACTCATTACACAGTAACTCCTGCACTTTCGCCTCATCAAATTGACTAACCTTTTCGATATCAAAATTAGCGAAAGCCTCACGATAGCCCAATCTTCTTTTTAAAATTGTAATCCAACTAAGTCCCGCCTGCGCTCCTTCTAAGGACAGTAATTCAAATAACTGTTGATCATCATAAATGGGTATCCCCCATTCCTCATCATGATATTTTATATATAATGGATCGTCATTCACCCAACTACAACGTGTCTTATCCATTTATTGTTCCTTCGTTTCCACTTTATTTTCTTCATAAGAAATCCAATCACTGAAACTTCCAGGGTATAGTTTCACGTTTGTAAAGCCTGCCATTTTCAATCCCATTATATTGGGGCATGCAGAGACTCCTGATCCACACGATACAATAATTTCTTTATCCTTTGGAAGGGATGCAAAATGTTCATGTAATGCTTCTACACGTTTCCACTTATTATCATCGGCCATTACATCTTTCCAAAAATAGTTTTTAGCCCCAGGTATATGGCCAGCCTTTTTATACATCGGTTCCACTTTTCCTAGATATCGCTCTCGTGCGCGTGAATCGATTAATACCGCTTCATTTGCTTGCACTTTATCTTTCACTTCTTTCATATGTACAATGGCATGCTGTTTCGGTTGTGGAACAAATTGTTTTTTACCATATGCAGGTATTTCCTTTGTAACTTCAAAACCAGCATCTAACCAAGCCTGCATTCCACCCTCAAGCACGTAAACTTGTTCATGTCCTAAGTGGTGAAGCATGAACCATAGACGAGGCGCAAACATCTCATTTGCTTGGTCATATATAACAACATTCGTTTTGGTATCAATGCCATACTCACCTAGCTTTTTGGCAAATAACTTTGCATCCGGTAACGGGTGGCTACCACCATGTTTTTCCGCACTTCCTGACAAATCCTTATTTAAATCTAAATAAATCGCACCTGGGATATGTCCCTTTTTATACGCGTCTTGTCCAAATGTGTGATTATTTAAGTCAAAACGTACGTCCACTACAACTATTTCCCGTTTGTTTGAAAGTAAATGATTCAATTCTTGAACACTCATAAGAAATTCCACAAAACCCCTCCAATTTTCGTAATTATCGTCACCTCTTATTATACATTCTACACAACTTCCCATAGTCCTTGCACATTTCACATGTTTTTTTAACGGTTGTGATAAAATAAGAATATTACAACGCAAGAGGAGATGTATAGATTGAAACAAGAACTAATTGAACGTCTAACAAGATATGCAAAAATTGATACACAATCTAACGAAGCTAGTGATTCCACACCTTCCACTCCTGGACAGTGGGATTTACTACATCTATTAGAAAAAGAATTACAAGAATTAGGGATGGAAGAAGTTGCAGTAGATGACAACGGTTATTTAATGGCTACCCTACCGGCGAATACAGATAAATCCATCCCAACAATTGGCTTTTTGGCACATGTTGACACTGCGACAGATTTTACTGGTAAGAATGTCAATCCACAAGTTATTGAAAACTTCGATGGGAATGACATTACGTTAAATAAAGAAATGCAAGTTATTCTTTCAGTAAAAGACTTTCCTGAACTGTCTACTTACAAAGGGCATACCCTGATGACAACAGATGGCACTACTTTACTAGGTGCGGATAACAAAGCTGGTATCGCAGAAATTATGACAGCAATGCACTATTTAATTGAAAATCCTACTATTAAGCACGGTAAAATAAGGGTTGCCTTTACTCCAGATGAAGAAATTGGCCGTGGTCCACATAAATTTGACGTCAAACGTTTTAATGCAAAATACGCTTATACTGTTGATGGTGGGCCGTTAGGAGAATTACAATACGAAAGTTTTAATGCTGCAGCTGCAAAAGTATTTTTCAAAGGAAATAGTGTACACCCCGGAACAGCAAAAAATAAAATGGTGAATGCTGGTAAAATGGCCGCAGAATTTATTAACAAATTTCCTGAGGCAGAAACTCCTGAACAAACGGAAGGCTATGAAGGATTTTATCACTTAATTTCTATCGATGGTGATGTAGAAAATGCACAAGTGTACTATATTATACGTGACTTTGAAAAGAATTCATTTGAAAATAGAAAAGCAACGGTAGAAAAATTTGTATCGGAAATGAAAACAAAATATGGTGAGGAAAATGTTCGCTTAGAATTAAACGATCAATATTATAATATGCGTGATAAAATTGAACCTGTTAAAGAAGTTGTTGAAATTGCGGATCAAGCAATGAAAAACTTACAAATCGAGTCTATTATTGAACCAATTCGTGGTGGAACAGACGGATCACAACTATCTTATATGGGCTTACCTACCCCGAATATTTTTACTGGTGGGGAAAACTTCCATGGTAAATTTGAATATATTTCCGTTGATAATATGGAAAAAGCCGTACAAGTTATCGTTGAAGTTTGTAAATTATTTGAAGCAAAATATGAATAATTCAAGAAAACATAGTCTTCTTTTGTGAAAAATAAAGCATAACCATAAAAAATGGCACGCCATCTGAATGGATAGCATGCCATTTTTTATATGCGTCTAAACTTCTTTTCTTTTATATAATAAAGTCAGAATTAGACCACCTAGCATGAGTAACGCTAGCATTCCAAACGTGAAAATATAACTTCCCCATTTCATCAAATAGAGCGCAACTATCGGACCAAGCGTTGCACCGATAAATAATATAAATGCATAAAGTGCATTCGCTAAACCACGGTATATATAACCAAACTCTCCTACTAACATCATAATAGCTGGAAAGATGATAGATATACCCGCAACATATATTATACTCATGAGCGTTGTAAACAAAATGCTACCTTCCAACCCTAAAAAGGCCAGACCAATTACTCCAATTATTAATCCAACACGCAACATAAACATTGGTTTGATTTTTTTCATCATCATTCCTGTTATTGGTGAAAAAACCATAGCAACAATTCCTGCCCCCCGAATAAATAAAATATCCTTCTCCGTCAAGTTTTGAAATGTAGATTGTAAATAATCCCCTAGCACTGTATACATACCAATAAAAGTAAGTAAAAGTAAGCTTGTGATACCATATGTGATGCGCAAATTACGTATGAGTAATAACGCCTTCATTTGCTTTACAACATCATTTATTTTAGTAGAAACGGTTGGTTGAGAAGAACGGGGTAACGATATATATATTTTTAAACTTGTCAAAAAGTAAAAAAGTGCAAAGCTAAAAAATATAATTTTCCAATCAAACGTTTGTTTAATACTCTCGGCAAATATTTGTCCTAATATACCTGCAGTGACATAGCCGAAACTAATAAAACCAATAGCAGAGCCTATTTTATTTTTTGGAAAAACATCAAAAACATATGCCATTGCTGTCGGTGCAAATGACGCTGCAACAAAACCTTGAATTCCTCGTAATATGACAATCATATAAAACTCGTCAGCAAATCCTAATAAGCAGGTCACAATAGCTAAAGCACCCATTCCACTTAGCAGTACTTCCTTCCGACCGATGCGATCTGATAATGGACCAAAGAACAAAAAACCAATGGCATAGAAAAAGGAAAACATACTACTACTCCAGGCAGCTACAGTCGTTGATATAGTAAACTCCTGTGAAAATACACTTATTAAGGGCGTTGTAATATATACGCTAGAAACAACAATTAATGCACACCAAAATAATAATCCAGTTAGCTTATCATAATTAGGTTCCAAGCTTTCTTGTATTCGCTTATCTTGCCCCAACACGCCCACCCCCCTATTAAAATATGCTACTTAAGCTCCAATGTGCAGCATATTTTAGTAGTAGTTTTCTAAATATGAATTTATAATTTAGTCAATCATTAACAAATTGCATGGGAAGCAATACCTATTGCGCTTCATTCTTTTTTTTGAGAAAATAAGATTTGTGTTTTATAGTTTACAAACAGGAGAGACTACAATGTCGAAAAAAATAATTACATTCATTATATTTGCTTGTTTACTTACCATGGCTGCTTGCCAATCTTCTAACGTTGAAGAAAATGGAAAGCAAGATATGGAGGAAACTGGTCATTCCACAAACACTGTAACAAAACAAGAAAAACTCGGCTTGCCAACACAAGAACTTCAAAAAGGTGATCAAAATGCAAAGGTAAAAGATTTACAGGAGATCTTACGTAAACTCGGTTATAAGATTGATGCTACTGGTGTATATGATGCAGACACTACATGGGCATTGACAGATTTCCAATTGCAACACGAGGAACTTCTAATTACAGGTATTTATGATGCGCCTACTAGAAAGATCTTACAAGAAGCTTTTGAAAAAGTTCAAGATGGAAAAAAGACAACTTCTTTTACACCAGGGGAAGGACTTGCTTACTCTGATAAAGTAATAAAAAATGAACATTCTATTGTGATCAATAATCCATATGAAATTTTAGCACTCGTTAATAAAGAACATGCTTTGCCAAAAGATTTTGTTCCAGACGATCTCGTAACGCCAGATGTGCGTTTTCCATTTACAGAGGATTTACCTAAAAAATTAATGCGAAAACCTGCTGCCGAAGCTTTAGCAGCGATGTTTGCCGCGGGCGATGAGGAAGGTATAAACTTATATGCACAATCCGGATACCGTTCCTATGAAACACAAGTATCCTTATTTGCTTCTTACGTAGAACGTGATGGCATAGAAGCCGCGAATAAATACAGTGCTCGCCCTGGAGAAAGTGAACATCAAAGTGGATTAACTATGGACGTGACGAGTCCTGATGTTAGCTTTTTACTAAATGAAGACTTTGGAGAAACACCCGAAGGAAAATGGCTAGCGGAGCATTGTGGTGATTTTGGGTTCATCATACGCTATCCAAATGGAAAAGAATCCATTACACAATATCAATATGAGCCCTGGCACATACGATATGTTGGTAAAAAGGCTGCTCAAACTATTATGTCGCAACAAATCACTTTAGAAGAATATGTAGAAAGTCTTTCAGAATAAGAAATAGGGAGCTCCCAACTAAACTGGTGAACTCCCTTTTCCTTTATCATCTTTTCAAATAAGGACATAACAATGAAGTATGTACAAGCTATACGAAGAATCCATCTAAAAAGGTTTTAATATCATAAGTGATATAATGATTATAAAAATTATATTTTCTACATGTTCACTATTGAATACTTTTCTAGCATGAACATAATATTCCTCTGGTATTTCCTCACCTTGATATGTTTTCAATAGTTCTTTTATCGGTCTTGAAAATGGTTTTAAAACAAATGGCCCCATTGCAAGTGCTACCATATATAACGTTAGACTTGTCACATACCATCCTGCCCTAAATAGTGCTGGATTTAAAAAGCCCATTGTCAATCCTGTTACAAGTAACAGCGTTCCACCTATCATGATGATAATATGTACCATGGTACGGATCCGATAAGCATGCCGTACTTCCGCCATATTTTGTGCTTTCACTGGAATGAGCGTCATGATAAATCCCGGCCCCAAACCAATAATAGCTGAAAATATATGAATAAATAGCAGTACCTGATATAACGTCATCTTCATACCTCCGACATTTTCTCACATGACTATCATACAACAGATTTGCCGATATCGGAGTGACTTAGACCACTTAGACAAAATATTGTAATATTCGATTAGTACATACACCTATTTAAAAATATATGCATTGTACTAACCTTTCTTCACTTCATCCTTTTCTAGCCACATTTTCATCGGATCCTCCAGCCCTTCTTCCAGCGGCATATGGATCATCTCAACTGTTTTTCTATTTTCTGTTGCATGCTTAAAATCTTCATATAGAACAGCTGAAGCATTTAAGCCATTGTCAGCAGTCTCTTTAACAGAAGCACAATAGTATGCCTTCTTAATGCCCACATAATACATTGCTGTAAAACACATCGGACACGGTTCTCCGCTTGCATACATCACATAACCGCTTAAATCATCCGTCTGTAATTTTTCTTGTGCTTTACGTATGGCCACTAGTTCCGCATGTGCACTTACATCATGCTTGATATGGATTTCGTTCACACCTTCTGCAACGATTGCTCCATCTTTCACTAACACTGCACCAAATGGCTGGCCACCGTCTTTTACATTATTAGTCGAAAGTTCTACAGCACGCTTCATAAACTTATCCATACAATCATTTCCCCTTTCTAACATATGTGTTGCCTTCATCATATGTTACTTTTTACGATATTACCAACTAAAGCTATGCCACTTCAAGTTTTATCATTCATATGTAATTTGCATATCACCTAATTTGATCCACCCTTTTTTCCTAAACCATTCAGATACGAGTAAACTTATGATTGCAGGTGCAAGAACATTTGAGACTCCCACGTCTATAGATAGATTGTAGCATTTCAAATGCTTGGTGTATCTAGGAACTAACAGTTTTTTCACTTTATTTGCTTTTACCTCAGTTATCAAGTAGACTCTCATTGAGAATGAGAATCATTTATTTGGGCGACATCAAAGAAAGGAGTTATGTTATTGGAACAAGTAAAACAAAGGTCACAGCTTGCACAAATCATCCGTGAAAGACGTGCGATAAAAAAGGGATATAACGATAAAGTTGTTACCAAAGAGCTTGTGTTGGATCTATTAAACGACGCGATATGGGCACCAACACATGGGATGCGTCAACCTTGGCGTTTTATTTTCATCGGAAAGGATCAGTTACCAACATTTGCAAAACGTGTTGCTGCAACATATCCTGAAGAACGCCGGGAAAACCGAGAGAATTATTTAAACGAGCCAAATGCTATTTTAGTCGTTTTAATGGAAGAATTAGAAGTGCAAAAACAATGGGATGATAATTACGGTGCGGTTGCAAGTATGATTCAAAACTTTTGGCTATTAGCATGGGAGAAACAGCTCGGCGTCGTCTGGAAGACAAACCCTCACAACTATGATCCTGAAGTAAAAAAGATCCTTAACGCTAAAGATAACGAAAAAATCGTTGGCTTTTTACATCTGGGATATTTTGATGAAGAACCACCTATTAAAGAGAGAATTCCTGCTATTGAAAAGTTCCACATATTTGAAGGATAATCGTCAATTTCCAATAAAGATTAAAGAAAGGGTTGTCATTTGCACAGCCCTTTTTTGATGATGTTGTATTCAGATTGAAGATGGATACATACTAAAACCTACAAATATTTCGCATCTAATTTTCGTAATGGTATAAAAAAGTCGCATGTGTGCAAAATATAGCTAACTATAGCTATGGTGAAATCATATGATGAGGAGGTACACCAATGCACACATTACGCCGTATTGCGTTAGCATTAGTCATCATCGGAGCGTTAAATTGGGGACTAATTGGTTTATTTCAGTTTGATTTAGTCGCAGCCATATTTGGCGGACAAAATGCAGGATTTTCAAGGATCGTTTATACGTTAGTAGGTGTTAGTGGACTTGTGTCACTAGGTTTACTATTTGACCCAATAACAGATAACAGTCGCACAAATATCCGACGTAGTCCAAATTACGGCACAGAATTTGGAGAAGAGTTTGGAGAAGAATACGATTTTGACAGGGACGATATTTAATAATTTTGGATTGGAAAGGGCTTGTAGGATAACTACAAGCCCTTTCCCCAGAGAATGGTGGTTATCTTCCATTTCACCTTGTATGCTTTATAGTGTTAACTTTAGAAGCCCGAAAATAGTTCACACCATAAGGTCTAAATTCCCTTAGGGGGTGCAATACATGCAATACAAATCGGACTTAAAGCATAATTATTCTTTTGATGGTAAATCTTCAATGGAGTCGATATCCATATACGCAGGAACGGCAATTCCATTTTTAGTTCCATTTAAGTTCACACCTAAATCTAGAACGTCTTCCTTATGTTCTTCATATAGAAAACCATGTGTAGTTGGCAACCATGGAGCAACTGTTGCATCAGCGTCCCCATTAGCTATTGCTTGGAACATAATTGCTGGATCAACATCAGTTATCGTTACCTCAAAGCCTTGTTGTTCTAAAACTGTTTTCATAACATATGCAGAAGCACGTTCTGAGTCCCAAGGTGTCGATACTAATTCAATTTCTTCCCCCTCCACCATGTCAGTACCTTCTATCCATTCATCAACTTTACCCTGATTCTCATCTACCCACTTTTTGGCAGCTTCATCAAAAGAACTATCTTGTTCATCGAGCATCACAGCCTCCATATCTTCCACTTCCCATTGGAAGGCATCAAGAATTTTATATGCATGAGGCATATCTTTCTCTAAATCTTTTCTTACAATTGTATGAATACCTTCAATTTCGCCAAGTGTACCCTTTGGATCTTCTAGAAACTTCAAATCATAAGCTGCAAACATCCAATGCGGACTCCAACCTGTTATAACAATAGGTTCCTCGTTATCGATTGCTTCACCTAAAAGAGTAGTCATGCCTGCAGTTGAACTTTCTTCTAGTTTCCACCCCTTCAAGTTGTCATACTCTTCTAATGTATCTTTTGCAAGTTGAGTTAATCCTGCACCTGGTTCAATCCCTGTAATCGTATATTCTAATACTTCTCCTAAGTTTTCTTCTGACTTATCACTATCTTTTTCATCATTTGCACAGCCTACTAATAATAATGAAAGAAATAGAATAAGAGTAATACTAATCATTCTAAACTTCGGCAAATTTTCTTCCTCCTTTTTTACTTTAAACGTGAGTTAAGAAACATATGTTGTGTTAAATTTCCCATAATAATGTTCGAACAACTTATAAGGACAAACCTAATTACTTTTCTTCACGCTTAATACCCTACTAATTTTTGAACGCACCTATTATGATATAGCAAATTTAATTTACAGGAAATTCTAATAAAGACTTGTATCATGTAATATTAGATTACAATTCGTACTCTTATTCATTTAGCTATATCATTCATAGAAATAATCACTCATGCTTTACATCATATTAATTTCCTTTAAAATAGCAATTTTTAACTTTATTACGATAGGAAACCTTGAAGTATATTTCGGGGAAAGGAGGAGTTCCTCACATAAATTTTCTAAGAAATTCAGGAATTTAAGATTAAAAACTCAAGGGAAAAAGGTAGGCTACTAATTAATTCTATTGAAACTGTACAAAAGAAAAAGGCGAGTGTAATGTCCACAAAAAAAGGCGCTTAGAGTTTATCTATATACTCTAAACGTCTTATCTATCTACTAGCAAATATTGGCGTTGCATCTTTCGTTATATTTTCTAAAATTAGTGGTACTCTTACTCCCAAATTGAGCTTTTTAGTTCTTGATCTTGTTTGTGGCGCTTAACAGCAAGATCAATTAACTTTGTAATCAAATCAGTATATGAAATACCACTTATTTCCCACAACCTTGGATACATACTAATTTTTGTAAATCCTGGCAATGTGTTTAACTCATTTACATACAATTCTCCTGATTCCGTTAAGAAAAAGTCAACGCGAGCTAACCCCTCACATTGTAATGCTTGAAATGCAGCAATTGCAGTTTCTTGTACCTTTTGCACAACTTCCTCAGATAAATCAGCTGGTGCAGCAAGCTCTGCTCCCTTTTCATCAATATATTTTGATTCATAAGAGTAAAATTCTGTTTTAGGTAATATTTCACCAGGCAAGGAAGCAATGGGCTCTTCATTTCCAAGTACAGAACATTCAATCTCCCGTCCTGTAATATTTTCTTCAATAACAACTTTATGATCAAATTGAAATGCTAATTTAATCGCCTCATAAAACTCCTCTTCTGTTGTAACTTTACTTACCCCTACAGATGAGCCTTGATTAGCTGGTTTAATAAACATAGGTGTACCAAGAGTTTCTGAAACAACTTCAAAACGAATGTTATCTATGTCCGTTCTCGTATAGACAAGTCCTTTTGCTACATTAATCCCAGCATTTTGTAATATTATCTTTGCAATATCTTTATCCATGCAAATAGATGAACTTAACACACTAGGTCCTACAAATGGTAAATTCGCTAAACGTAACATCCCTTGTAAACTTCCATCTTCTCCTAATGTACCATGTACAATTGGAAATACAACATCTAACTGATCAAGTACCTCTGCGGAATTTGCATGGATTAACTGGTGATCACTTGATCCCGGAACGATTGCAACTGCATCATTCGATTTATTCAATTGAATAAGCTTTGGATTATCCGCATGCATTAAGTAACTGGACTGATCATTGATATGCCAATTTCCTTGCTTATCAATGCCAATTAAAACAACTTCAAATTTTTCTTTATCAATTGCGTCAACGATATTTTTTGCTGATTGTAATGAGACTTCATGCTCGGCTGATTTCCCACCAAAAATAATACCGACGTTCATTTTTTTCATCTTTTTATTTCCTCTCCTCAAAATCTGGGCTATTAACATCCTATTCATTTTAACCAAAAAAGCAACAGTTCTTTGTAATTGATTCTCTTTTTACACGTTTTATTCCTTAAATCTGCGTAGTAGACCCAAACTGTTCGGTAGTGAAAACTTGTCTTTAAACTTAATTAGCTCGCTGCATCACTACGGAAAAACACTACACCAGTGTTTTTGTATAGAGTCGTTTTATACCTGCTATTTTTCTGATACAGCGGTGTTTTCCGCTGCGGACCGTTGCTTTCCGCGGGCAACGCCTTGCCCCAACACTGGGGTA
>NZ_JBHLWL010000065.1:114790-129049 GCF_042432965.1 Paracerasibacillus soli
TCCTTAAATTGCTTCCTGTGGGATTTTCGGCTGTTGCTTTTCCCGCAGGACAAGGAAATCTACGATAGCAAAACATCGCACGATAAAATGCGGTCTTTGCATTTTTGAGGAGTCAACGGTCCTCCGCTCCAAACAACGGCCATGATTGTGCAAGTCAATCTTTAAAATTATCCCGAGAAGATGCATATATATACATATACCTGTAAGGATTTGCTTTCTTTTTACTACAAAATTAACAGCGGAGAAAATACACGAAGACTCGAAAAAGATAAAACGTCTTTTCCTCGTACGATGTCATGCTGCCGAAGCGCTCCTTGTCCTGCGGGAGCAAAGGCCTAGGTGAGACCCCGGAGAGCGTCAGCTCGAGGAGGCTCATCAGCCGCCCGCGGAAAGCGAAGTGTATTTTCGGAGCGAGTTATATGCTCCTCTACTAAAAAGATAGTTACGAGACAGTTTGGTTTTATTGTGTAATATCAACATTCTATTAGTAAGTGGTTTTTTACAATAACCCCCTATAATAAGGTACCATAATATATAATGATTGTAATACTTTTATATCGATTGTTTTAGGAATTCATAACCTAACCCAGATTTATGTAAGTCCTATTTTCCACGACTTCTTTTCGCATGTAAATAATCAGCAAAACTGACTTCTCCTTTTTCAAAACGTTCTTTTAAAATTTCAAGAGAATCTCTTTTCGGATTCTTTTTTGCATTAAAGCGTACTAAAATAATTGTTAATACTATTAAAACAATAATGGATAAAATAATCCGTACTGTAACAGGAAGTGAATATAAACTCATTAACACGGTGTCACCCACTCCTTTATCATTATCCTACTTTTCTTATTTATAGCATATCCATCGACCTTTTCCAATCAATAAAATAAAGGTTATTCATTTCTTTGACATTATAAATTAGCATACATATAATGAGTCTAATCAATCAAATGAACATTTGAATGAGGTGATGACATGAACAATATCAATTACCAAACTGCTGATACATGTGAAGTATTTACGTATGACGAAGACAAGGTAACAAGAATCCAACCGCTAATGAAGGATGTAGATGGTGTTGAACAGATTTTTAAAGCTTTAGCAGATTCAACAAGATTAAAAATATGTTATGCACTTACTCTGGAAAAGGAGTTATGTGTTTGTGACGTAGCAAATATTATTGGTGCTACTAGTGCAACTGCATCCCATCATTTACGATATTTAAGAAATATGGACTTAGCAAAATCTGAACAAAAAGGTAAACTCGTCTTTTATTCATTAAAAGATGACCACGTTCGACAACTCGTATATATTGCAATGATACATGCGAAAGAAGGTGAATAACATGGCTGAGAAATCAGTATATCGTCTTCAAGGTTTATCTTGTGCAAATTGCGCGGCAAAATTCGAAAAAAATATCCGTAATATTGAAACAGTTGAAGATGTTCAATTAAATTTCGGTGCCGCAAAATTAACTGTTATCGGCGAGGCATCCATTCCTGCATTAGAACAAGCTGGTGCTTTTGATGGTATTACAGTACAACCTGAAACGGAAAGACAATCCGTCCAAAAGACATCCGTTTGGCGGAAAAAGGAGAACATACCACCACTTATCGCACTACTATTCGTCATTAGTGGCTATGTTTTTTCTTATCAAATAGGTGACACTCATCCCATCACCATTGGGACATTTTTAGTTGCGATCATTGTCGGGGGATTTTCCTTATTTAAGCAAGGTATTAGGAATTTAATAAAACTTGAATTTGATATGAATACCCTCATGACCATTGCAGTTATCGGAGCAGCAATTATCGGTGAATGGGCGGAAGGAGCTGTTGTAGTATTCCTTTTTGCAGTTAGTGAAGCGCTAGAAAGTTACTCCATCGATAAGGCCCGCCAGTCGATTCGTTCTCTAATGGATATTGCACCGAATAAAGCAATGATTCGCCGAAATGATGAAATGATTGAATTAGATGTAAATGATATTCAAATTGATGATACAATGCTTGTGAAACCTGGACAAAAAATTGCCATGGACGGAGAAGTTATTGCTGGAGAATCCTCTGTCAATGAGGCCGCTATCACGGGCGAATCTATTCCTGTCCATAAAATCATGCATGATGAAGTATTTGCTGGTTCTATTAACGAAGAAGGATTTTTAGAAGTTCGTGTAACAAAACGCGCAGAGGATACAACAATTGCAAAAATTATTCATTTAGTGGAAGAGGCACAAGCCGAACGCGCACCTTCTCAGCAGTTTGTTGACAAGTTTGCAAAGTATTATACACCAACTATTATGGTAATCGCATTACTTGTTGCGATCATTCCTCCACTCTTTTTCAGTGCAGATTGGTCTCAATGGGTATATAGCGGTCTTGCAGTTTTAGTTGTTGGTTGCCCATGCGCATTAGTTATTTCCACTCCTGTAGCAATCGTTACCGCCATCGGGAATGCAGCTAGAAAAGGTGTTTTAATTAAAGGTGGCATTCATTTAGAAGAAACAGGACATCTAAACGCGATTGCTTTTGACAAGACGGGAACTTTAACAAAAGGAAAACCTGTTGTAACAGATGTTATCGCAGTAAATAATTACAAAAAGGATGATATTTTAGCGGTTGCCAGAGCAATTGAAGAATTCTCACAGCATCCACTAGCGACTGCAATTATGCAAGAGGCAAAGGCACAAGGTGTCGTGCATTATCCCGCGACACAGTTTCAATCGATTACTGGCAAAGGTGCTAAGGCGATAATTGCCAACACAAAATATTTCATTGGTAGTCCAACATTTATTCGTACCGTTTCCTCTATCAATGAACAATTAGATACCACTATCGAGCAGTTACAGGAGATGGGTAAAACTGTCACATTATTAAGTACCGAAACAGAAGTTATCGGTATGATTGCCGTAGCTGATCAAGTTCGTGCTGAAAGCAAAGCTATTATTGAGAAACTACACAAGCTCGGAATAGAAAAAACAATAATGTTAACGGGAGACAACAAAAGAACTGGTCATGCAATTGGGCAACAACTAGGCTTAAGCGAAACAAAGGCAGAGTTACTGCCAGACGAGAAATTAGCAGCAATAAAGGATCTTCGAGAAAAGTACGGTAACACCGCAATGGTTGGCGACGGAATTAATGATGCCCCCGCCCTAGCTGGGTCTACAATAGGTATCGCCATGGGCGGAGCCGGAACAGATGCGGCATTAGAAACAGCGGATATTGCACTTATGTCAGACGACTTAAACAAAGTACCCTTTACCATTGCATTAAGTCGAAAAACATTGAGAATTATTAAAGAAAATATTACCTTTGCCCTCGGCCTAAAAACCATTGCGCTTTTACTCGTCATCCCAGGCTGGCTCACATTATGGATTGCAATATTTGCAGACATGGGAGCAACCCTATTAGTCACAATGAACTCATTACGACTCATGAAAATGTGAAACATGGGGACGGTTCTGGCGTTTCATTCAAAAAAGTTGCCTCAGGAATCTGTTCCAAAGGCAGCTTTTAATGCTTAATAATATATTTTTGCTATTAAACGTTTATACTCTTCTTGGTTAATTTCACCTTTATCATAACGGTCTTTTATCTCAATTGCCTTTAACTGCTTGCGTTTTTTATCTCTACGAATAATGATAAAGACAGCTAACACACTTATCCCAATCATTAGCAACCAGACGATGCCGAAAAAACCGGAATCATTATGTAACATCATGCAGCTCCCCTTTCACCTCTACTTCCATTTAAACATGTTTGTTTATAAATTAAAAATGGAACTACCCTTTGTTCAAAAAAGAAGGATTTTGAACAATTTCTAAGGCAGTTCCCATAACTACAAATCTTATTTTATTACTTGTAACAGTTTTCTTTCATTGAGGGAAGATATTTGTGAATGGAAGCTTTAGAAGGTAAATAAAAGATTAATATTGCTGTAAGATCATTATCCATAAACAAAAAACTGTTACAACGGAGTGACCATTATGGCCGGTTAATGGCGGAGAAGGTGGGATTTGAACCCACGCGGCGCTTACACGCCCTAACGCATTTCGAGTGCGTCCCCTTCAGCCGGGCTTGGGTACTTCTCCATAAGTAAGATTACCATGCTCCAATAGATATGTTCCATTGGACAAAAAATATTGTACTGCAAAATATATTATTTTACAATACCTTGCGTTTTATCCAAAACAATGAAAAAAATATGATAACTTTATTGTAAATTCTACTTTATACTTTTTAGAATCTTTATCAGCGTAAAACCGAAAAGAAAGTAGCGATTATTTCTCGCTACTCTTATCAAGTGTATTTTTCGTGCCACTATATAGTCCACTTGCAGATAAGCCGAGCATTAAACCAAACAGTATACCACCTTTAACATCCTCTGGATAAACATAAAAGATACCAGCACCTAGACCTAACACAACCGATACAACAGGTAGGAATTTTCTTTTCAAACCTAATCCTTTAAATAACTCTACTAGTCCTAATATGAGCGGAATAAGCATGACATCGTAAACTTCAAACATATATTACACCACCTTACCATATACTATGCTTGTACTTGATAAATAAGAACGGCGAATTACATAAATTGGTAAGGATATTTCACCATTTATGAAGCTGTTGACACTTGAAAAAAATGTAAAAAAGTATTATTATATTTAATGTGATTTTGATAAATGCTATAAACTCTCTATTTTAATTTGCTGGTGTGGCACAGTTGGTAGCGCACTTCACTCGTAATGAAGGGGTCGGAGGTTCGAATCCTCTCACCAGCATTACCATTAAACATTGATGTATCGCGATTCTTGAGTTGTTCAAGAATCGCTTTTTTAATACTACTAATTCACCAACTTCTACAATCGAAGCCAATTCTTCTACCATGATTTCGCAATCTTCTACAATCGAAGCCAATTCTTCTACTACGAATCCACCAACTTCTACAATCGAAACCCAATTCTTCTACCACGATTTCGCCAACTTCTACAATCTAATCCAATTTTTCTACAATACATCGAGTACATTTTTCAATGTGGGAAAATTTGTAAACCCGTGGACACATTATAAAAACTGTTATATAATTTTTTATGGTAAACACGCGTAATGAAGGGGTCGGAGGTTTTAATTTTTTCTCCAGTATCACGTACAGACACTAAATATTTTAAAAAGTTGGTGCATCTAAATACGTATGGATGCACATTCTAGTGATAAATCAATCTCTTCTTTACCTGCTTAAAAGTAAATTGGGCACGATATGATAAGTTCTTTATTTGTAATAGCCTCATGCTTTTAGATGTATACTATGCTGAAATATAAAACCTTTTAAAAGGTTTTTTTGTTTTTGTGGAAATTTATACTAGGAGGACGCGCAAGATGCAATCAGATACATCAATAGATAAACATACAGAAAACAACAAAAAGGCGATTTGGTTTGTCCTAATCTTTTTGTTTGTTGCAGTTGTAGGATTACTTTATGCAAAGTGGTGGCCATATTATCATAAAATGATTACAGCTTCAAATACCCATTCCATCGGAGACTCGATTTTGGGTGATCAATTAGGTGGGAAACCTTCTTGGCATACTGCATGGGAATACGCTGTTACCTATTTTCAAGCCGTATGGAAAGCCGCATTACTTGGTATTCTTCTTGGATCATTAATTCAGGTTTTATTGCCAACGAAATGGCTTTTAAAGGTTTTAGGTAAGACTTCATTTGGAAGCACCGCCGTTGGTGGCCTTGCCTCTGTCCCTGGTATGATGTGTACTTGTTGTGCCGCTCCGATGGCAGTCGGGCTCCGAAAAAAGAATGTCTCTGTCGGCGCAGCGCTAGCATTTTGGATTGGGAATCCAGCAATTAATCCAGCTACACTTGTTTTCATGACATTTGTTTTGTCCTGGAAATTTACCTTAATACGCCTTATATTTGGACTTATTTTAACGTTTGGAGTTAGCTACCTCGCCAATCGTTTTGCTGGCGATACAAAACCAATTGACATGGAAAGGATTATCCAGGATGAGGAGGAAACGGGTGGATTTTTTGCAAGATGGATGAAGAGCTTGGGCACAATGATTCTATATATTGTCCCTGCCTATATTCTGTCTGTTCTTATTCTTGGTGTTGCACGTGTTTGGCTTTTCCCACAATTAAGTGGAACAATGGCGAATGGAATTTTAGCTATTATTTTATTCGCTATAGGTGGTATGCTCTTTGTTATTCCAACCGCTGCTGAAATACCAATCATTCAAACATTCTTGTCCATTGGTATTGGTACTGGTCCGGCAGCAGCATTATTGCTAACATTACCAGCCATCAGTTTGCCGTCGCTAATCATGGTATCGAAGTCATTTCCAAAAAAAGTACTGTTATTCGTGACAGTTTCGGTTGTAGTAATTGGCATTTTTAGCGGTCTGACAGGCATGCTAATTTTATAAAAAGAATACTACGGGTTTCTCCCTTTCAAGGTGAGAAACCCTATTTGATTATAATCAAACCGAATTTAATTAAATATTTCCAAATATCCTAACTGCCATGAAATAGCACTAGCAACTAAAAACATGACAATCATTACGGCCAAAAAAATATAATCTGCTTTTGATACGGAAAAAATACGATAAAACGTTCTCTTTCTACCTCCAGTAAATCCTTTTGATTCCATTGCCATCGCAGTACGCTCGGCCTTACGAATCGCACTTGCTAATAGCGGAATAGCAAAACGGCGATATTGCTGCCATTTACCTGCTAATGTCTTTGCTTGATTCACACCACGAATACGATGGGCAGCGTGAATTGTTTTGAGTTCATCTCGCATCATAGGTAAAAAACGATATCCTGCAAGTACACCGTATGCAATCTTAGGTGGCAAGCGAAACTGTTGGATCAAACTTAAAATAAAATCAATTACATTTGTCGTAAAGATAAACAATAGTGATAGCGCGGCGACACTTAAAACCCTTACGGCTAAGGCCAATGCAGTTAAAAAGGATTCACGTGGATATTGCAGTCCAAAGATTGTTATGATCTCGTTTGGATTTTTTGGCACTTCTGCAAATACGATTGTCGTCCAGAGCATCCCGAATGAAAAAATTGTAAAAGGCAGGAAATATAAGATATACCTTTTCCACTTCACTTTTCCCCCAAGAAAAGTGATGCTTATCGTGCTGATTAAAAATAAGAAAGGTGTTACTGGGTCAAAAATAAATGCGATAAGTACGACCAATATTACAATCGTCAAAGCTTTTACACTTGGGTTAAGATGGTGAAGAAACATATGCAACATTCCTTTCCCATATGCGCTGCATTTTCTCGGGAACAGGTATTGTTAACTGCCAAACGTCCAATTGTGTTTTAGGGTAGTTCCATAATTCAATTGGTGTACAATCTGCAACAATTTCCCCCTTATGCATAACAATGACACGCGTTGCATATTGATGGACTAATTCCATATCATGGGTGATCATTGTAATAGCTGTTCCCGCTTCATAACGATTCACAAGTAGCTCCATTAGCTTTTTATTTGAACTGGCATCCTGTCCAAATGTCGGTTCATCAAGTAGTAACATCGTCTGATTATCAACAACCATCGTTGCCACACTCAGTCTCCGTTTTTGACCTTGACTTAACGTATACGGATGTTCATTCTCCAAATGGCTAATACCACATACTGCTAGGACGTGGCGAACTTTTTCTTTCACTTCATCCGCCTTCATTCCTTTTGTTCGCAAGGTAAAGGCAACCTCATCGAACACTGTATTTGCAATAAATTGATGTTCTGGATTTTGAAAAACATAACCTAATTCTTTCCGTAAATCTCCCTCCTGCCATACTTTTAATGCTTTTTCTTTTATGTAAATATTTCCGTCAGTTGGCTTTTGAATCCCCGCAATGATACGTGAAAGTGAGGTTTTCCCACTCCCGTTCGCACCAACAATCGCAACAAACTCATCTTTGTATAGTGTAAAAGAAATACGCGACAATATGCGTTGCCTATTTACTGTCCATGAGACATTTTCCAGTTTGATGAATGGAACAGTAACATTTTGTTGCATCGAAGTGGGTTTCTTCCATTCTATTTTCCCAAAACAATTTACTTGTGTTGCAAATTCAGCAAGTGTTAATGGAACAGTAGCAGGTACATGCTCCATATGATGAAGTACATATTGTGCAACTTTTGGTAGCCAAATACCTTCCTCTATTAATTTTGGATATTCGTGGGCAATCGCATCACGTAATGATCCATCAAAAAAGATATTCCCTTTTTGATTTAATAAAATACAACGTTCAGCTACATCTGTCCAACCATCTAATTGATGTTCGATTATAATGAGTGAACAATTTACTTTTTCTTTTAATTTCTTTATTGTTTTCATCACTTCTTTGGCCGAAACTGGATCCAAATTCGCCGTCGGTTCGTCTAAAATTAGTAGTTTTGGTTCAAGTGCCAAAATGCATGCAAGTGCAAGCTTTTGTTTTTGCCCTCCTGATAGTCGCGCAATGGTAGCAGTTTTATATTTCGATAAACCTACAAGCGCTAATACTTCATCAATCTTTGCTGACATTTTTTCATATGGCGTACACATATTTTCCAAGCCAAATGCAATTTCATCCTCTACAGTTAACATACAGAATTGTGTTTCAGGGTCTTGGAAAACAACACCGACAAACTGACTTAGTTCACCTGGTTGATAATCGTTTGTTCTTTTTCCTGCAATGACAATATCCCCAGTCATTTCTCCATCTAACTCTCGCGGATATAGGCCATTTAAACAAAATGTTAACGTACTTTTACCACTGCCACTTGGGCCAAGAAGGAGAAGACTTTCCCCTTCTTGCATGGCAAAACTAATATTGGATAATGTTTCTATTTCATTTGTATGATCAAAGCGTAATGAGAGATTCTCAACATAAACGAATGGCTTATTTTTCATGCTACACGACCCTTTCGCTTTTCTTTCCCTATGGCGAAGTTAGCTAATACACCTGTTCTAGCTAATCCATCACTTAACGCTTTCCCTAAAAGTCCAGCAATAAGCGCACCACTAATGACCCGAGTAACGAACATTGCGATGACATAATGAGTTGAAAGTGCACTATATCCACTCATGAAATAACCATATGTGAAACTTGTTACGGATGATCCAACTCCAGCAGCCATTAGTACCCATGTCGCATAATTTTTCCATCTTGTAGCTGCAAAAACTGCTTCTGCTCCAATTCCTTGTACCATACCTGTAATGATCAACATCGGCCCTGTTGCATTTCCGATAAGCACTTCCACCATCGCTGCAATTGTTTCTGATAAAAATGCTGCCCCTGGTTTACGAATGATATAGGCCGCAATAATTGAAACGATAAACCAAATTCCAAAAATGAAATCATATCCAATTGGTCCCATCAAACCAACTAGTAATTTTCCTAAAGGTAAAAACGCCAGATATACAACACCAAAGACAACTGACAGCGCAGCCATCACAACAATTTCTTTAAAGCGCCAATTACGCATGTATATCAACATCCTGATGTGAAGGACTGTTAGCAGAAATGGTTACCGTCATCACTGTATGTGTTGAACCCGCATTTTTTGTCGCGTTAAAGACCTTTTCTAAACCACTGAAAACATTCTGTGCGTCACCTGTTAATCTTGTCGCATAATGGGCTGGGGAAACAGAAACAAAGTCTTTCATTGCTTCAATTTGTTCATAAATAACATCCATATACTGACCACCACCAAGTGGATAAAGTGAAAACTTTGCGGCAATATATTGCTTAATAGACCCTGTGTTCTGCACATTTACCGGATTGTCATCTTCAATTAAATAGACATCTCCAGCTGAATCCCCCGGACAACCAACAGAATATGTAGCTTGAAATGCGACATGTTCCCCCGTTTGTGCAGCTTGTAAAAATACTGCCCTTGTTACATCAAATACATGGACAGCTTTTCCTCTCACAGTCGTTGTCACATCGTCCGTTTTTACCCAAACCTTTGAAGTGTCTACTTTCTCCAACGTCTCTAAAATGATATCCACAAAACGGTCACACATTGGGTACAGTGAAAAACTTGCTCCCACTATCTGCGTATTACCACAAACTTGATTTGCCATCTCCATATCCTCCCTTGTTTTCAAACTGCATATTTCAGGATAATTTGGATGCAAAAAGACTGCATCCCAGGGGAATGCAGTCTTCAATATTCATGAATACCATACACATTAAAAAATTGAGTATGCCGAACACACCGACTACACTTCCCCACGCTAGTATTATCTAGATCGGGTGCAAAGGGTCAGAACAATAAGTTCCTCTCAGCCGATAAACAGCTCCCCTAGTGCTTTTCATTTCTATGCAGCTTTCTACTCTCATCATAGCATGACAATTTTATTTGTAAAGTAAAGCATTTCAACTGTTTTTAAAAAATTAACAACACAACAAAATATATTGCCATAACAACTAGTCCAATTGGTAAGCCGTAACGTGCCCACTCTTTACTCGTAATATTTAACTTTCCCGCAGAAATGATATTTGGAATATTACCAGGTATGAGCATTCCACCACTAATTAGTAGCCCAAGTAAGATTGCCTTTATCGTCCCAGCAGTCATCTCCGGACTAATTTCTGCTGAAGCTAATGTTGCATTATCAAGTATCGCCGATAGCATATTCACCCAATACAAAATAAACGGATTTAGACCAATTAAAAATCGATTAATTAACGGTTCAAAACCAGCTCCTAGTAACGTGAGACCCATCACAAATAAATAGATTTTCACACTACGTATCAAAATTTCCCCATACGTTTCTGTCTGCTTATCTCCAGCTAAGGAATTTTTAGCTTGAACCGGCTTAATCCAAAGCGCTGTTAAAATTCCCAAACCAATAATTCCTACTATGACATAAGGACCAATTAAATCCATTAAATAGAAAAAGTGCTCATTTAATTTACTTGTTGTAATCGTGGAAAGTGGTTCTCCAATTGGCGTTAAGGCAGCCCCCAAACCTATTGAAAAACAAGCTAACACGACAAGTCTTATTTCTGACTGACGGTCTAACTTTAGAACACTTACAATTAATACGAGTACAAGTGCTGCAATAATCGCTGTTATAACGCTTGACAAAAGTCCTAAGACAACAACAATTAATGCAACAAAAAGTGGAAACGGCGTTTTATCACTTGCAAGTTGAATCCCTTTTTCTAAAGGAGATTGGAACCATTTAAATAGTAATCCTGCAATAAGTACGGCAAGTGTAATATTAATTGGATCTTCTAATGATTTTAAAAGTAAGTCACTATTAAATACGCCACCTACCCAGGCAGCTAGAATTCCCATAATAAATAGAAATACTTCTAAGTTATGTTCAACTTTCTTCACTGTAAACGGAAGAAATAAAACGAGTATTAAAATAATAAATAAACCAGTCATGTTGTACCTTCTTTTCTATTTTTAAATTGGTGTCTTCTTTATTATATCACCAAACTTTTTTTGTAAACGAGAATAATGACTATATATTTATACCAAATCCTTATTCCTTATCAATAAATCGGGCTTTTTCTGACCATTATATTTTCATTTTAAAGGCATCAAAAAAAACATGGGAGTACATCCCATGTTTTTCAGCAAACATTTTGATTAAGATAAAATAATGTCGGTATCTTTTGGAGATATGTTTTGATTAGATGTATGATTGGTTTGCTTATAACGAACCAACCGTATTGCATTTAAAATAACCAGTAAGACACTTGCCTCATGAATGAGCATTCCTGAAGCGAGAAATACTTTTCCAAGAAGTACACCTGCAAGTAAAAAAGCGACAGTGCCAACTGCAAAGAACATATTTTGTTTCATATTGTTCACAGTTGCCCTTGCTAATGTGTATGCATATGGAATTTTTTGTATTTTATCTCCCATTAACACAACATCTGCAGTTTCCATTGCTGCATCTGTACCTGCTGCTCCCATTGCAATCCCCACATCAGCAAGCGCAATTGCTGGCGCATCGTTAATACCGTCTCCAATCATTGCGACACGGAACCCTTCATTTTTTAATCTTTTAATATGATTCACTTTGTCTTCTGGTAACATTTCAGCAAAAACTTGGTCCATACCTAGTTGTGTTGCTACTTTTTTAGCTGTATATTTATTATCTCCTGTTAACATAACGGTTTGTTTCACACCTAACCGTTTCAACATACGTATTGTTTGTGTTGCTTCTTCGCGAATTTTGTCTGCGATAGAAATAACACCTACCAACTCCCCATCTACACTAACAAATACAGCTGTACTACCACCTTGTTCTTCCCCTACAGCATATGCTTCGATTTTCTCTGTAATCGTTACTTGATGGGCAGTCATTAACTTTCTATTTCCAATTAAGACTTGCTTTTGATTTACTGTCGCAAAAAGCCCATGTCCTTTTTCTACATGCGAATCTTTTGGCTCATTTGTTAACACGATGCCATATTGTTTTGCTGCCTTTACTATCGTTCTTCCTAAATGATGTTCAGAAACTAGCTCGGCTTCTGCAGCTAACTTTAGTAAAGCTTGTTCATCTATGCCAATTGCTTTTATGTTAGTTACTTCTGGCTTTCCTTTTGTTAAAGTCCCTGTTTTATCAAAGACAAGCACGTCAATCTTTGCTAAATTCTCCATTACTTCTCCACCTTTAATGAGTGCACCATTTCGCGCACCGTTACCTATTCCAGCTACTAACGAAACTGGAGCGGAAATAACTAGTGCACCAGGGCAAGCGATTACAAGAAAGGTTAAAGTCATTTCAATGTCACGTGTAATTAGAAAGACGATAACAGACAAGACAAGAATTCCAGGTGTATATACGTTCGCAAATCGCTCTAGGAACTTTTGCGTCTTTGCCTTTGCTTCTTGAGCCTCTTCCACAAGTTCAATAATTTTTGCAAAAGCTGTGTCATCCCCTACCTTTTCGGCTGTTACCTCAACATATCCATGGTCAATAATTGTTCCACTATACACTTGGTCCCCTTCATTTTTACTTGCAGGTACAGACTCTCCTGTAATAGTTGCTTCATTAATAAATGCTTGCCCAGAAATAACCGTACCATCTACTGCAACATTTTCACCCGATTGAATAATGACGCGATCCCCAATGTTAATATCGTCAACTGGAACAACGACGCGCTCACCATTTTTTAAAATAGTTGCTTTTTGAGGAGCCATATCTATCAATGTCTTTAATGAAGAACGTGTCTTTTCTAATGTTCGCGCTTCTAAATATGCACCAAACAAAAATAAAAATGTAACGGCGGCAGATTCTACATATTCCCCTATAATCAATGCTCCAGCTACTGCAATCGTTACAAGTAATTCAATACTAAATGCTTTCATACGAAGGGATTGTAATGCCTTTTTAGCGATAGAATAACCAGCTACAGCTGTGGTAATAATCAAAGCGGCGTCTTTCCAAAACTCTAATCCTAAAAAATGTAGTATAAAAGCAATGGCTAGTAACGCACCTGAGATAAGCACAATATGAATCTTTTCTAGTTTCCTCACCTATACCCGCTCCTTCCTCTTTTTCATGCTTTCATTAGATTGCGTGGAACTTTTAAAATGTGACATATGTTTGAGAACTCCTTTTTGTATTTTAAGGAGTTCTCGTACTGTATCATAACTAAACTAGTTTATATAAAGGGTGATGTTAGACAACCTTATAACCTAGTTTTTCGATTGTTTCTTTGATGTCATTTTCTTTAACAGCCTCAGGGTTCATATTTACTTTTACTTTACTCGAGTTAAACATCACTTTTGCTTCTTCCACCCCAGACATTTTACCAACTGCATTTTCAATTTTTTTAATACATGATGGACAAGTTAATGGTTCTAATTGCATTTTAATTGTTTTCATTTTTCATCTCTCCTTTGTTTTTCTATCTATAGTATAGGATGGATGACGTTTACTTTCTTTGACGTGTGTCACATATTAACAAGTATTTTTATCAGCGCTTTATTAATTAAGCTTCTTTATGATTAATTTAATTAGTAAATGGGATGTTGATTATGAATGGAACAACAAACTCCTGTTATACCCGCCTTAAGGAAAATATAGATTTATTTCAACATGAAATAAACAGTTACCCACGCAAAAAACTCCCCTTTTAGTAAACAAGGAGAGTTTTAAGAGGGGTTTGACCCATTGGTCTTGCATGCATGGATAAAAATACCATAAGTTGAAAAAATGAACATTTTTATTTACAGAAATAAAAAAAGCTCCTATTGTAGAAGAGACC
>NZ_JBHLWL010000066.1:0-4845 GCF_042432965.1 Paracerasibacillus soli
TGAAGTACGCAATCCACACCAGGATTGTAGTGTCTCAATATTAGTACCCTTACCTTGTTGCGCACTTTTTTAAGTAAAGGTCAGGTTACTAAAGGACAAGCTCTTCATTGTTTGCATCCTTTGCCCTCCGCAAATTGGCGGAGAGGATGCCAAACAATGACAAAAAAGTACAAAACAAGCCAAAAGAACAGAGAATCTTATATTTACTATTCAGGAGGTAAAAAGATAGCAACCATCGTACCAGGAGAAAATGGTGTAACAGAGGTTAATATTGAATATTTACATTCTGAAGATGATCAGGAAGTGGACGAAGGTCGCCGCTATGATTACCGAATTGCTTGTAATTTAGAATCTTATGTAGATGAAAACGGAGATTCAAAAGCTGAACATAACAAACATTTAGCAGATTGGGATGCAGATCCGTTTAATGAAATTTTGGAAATGGAGAACTATGAAGAGAAACAAAAGTTAATCGAACAATTGCATAAAGCAATGGGTCAGTTAACAGATAAACAATTTAGAACGATACAAAAGAAATTTTATGAACAAAAAACAAACGTTGAGATTGCAGCCGAAGAAGATGTGACTGAAGCGGCTATCAGAAATCGTTTAAATAAAATATACAGAAGATTAGAAAAACTGATAAGAAAGGGCTCTTAATTGAGCCTTTTAAATTTTATTTTAAAAAAGGGGTTCGAAAGGGCATGATTTTTCGCTTACTAGTAAGGGACGAAATAAAACCCTTAGAAAGGAGTGTTTCCAGATGAGTCTAAAACACAAGGTAATCATCAATGTTAAAGATGAAAATGGTGAAAAAACGAGAGTGGTTGAAGGTAAGCGCAAAACAGTGCGTAGCCGAATGCTAGATTTACTGTTTGGTAAGAAAGTAAATCTACTCGTGATAACACCTGGAAACTCAGTAGAAACAGTGGAAATAAAAGAGACTCGGAAAGGCGGTGAAGCTTAATATGAGTAGAACAAAATTACTTCTTGATGTGGTCACTGATTTACAAAATTTAGCTGGCTCACTTCAGACGATTGCTGAAGTGTTGGCGAGTAATGAAGAATCACCACGAACGGAAGAAAAAACACCAGTTAAAAAGGCAAAGCCGAAAAAGAAAAAAATATCGCTTGAAGAAGTTCGTACGTTACTTGCACAAAAGAGCCAAGCAGGTTTTACGGCAGATATTAAAAAGTTGCTTGAAAAATACGGTGCAACCAAGCTAAGTGAGATTGAAGAAAAAGACTATGAAGCATTGATGAAAGATGCGGAGGAATTGCAATGACGAAACATGCTATTTTATCCGCTTCAGGGGCACATCGATGGATGAATTGTACTCCATCGGCTCGCCTTGAATTAGAGTTTGAAGATTCTAGTGGTGAAGCGGCTAAGGAAGGGACAGCCGCTCATGAACTGGGGGAACATAAGCTTAGAGAAGCGTTAAAGATTCCAACGAAGAAACCAATATCCATTTATGATTCTGAAGAGATGGAACGTTATACCGATGAGTATGTCCAGTTTATCTTGGAAGAACTAGCGGCAGTAAAACAAATAACGAAAGATCCACTTCTTCTGATTGAACAGCGATTGGACTTTTCGAATTATGTCCCAGAAGGTTTTGGAACAGGGGACTGTGTGATTGTTGCAGACGATGTAGTTCATGTTATTGATTTTAAATATGGACAAGGTGTTTTAGTTGAAGCGGAAAATAATCCGCAAATGATGCTTTATGCACTTGGAGCACTTAATCTATTCGATACGATTTATGACATTGATACAGTAAAAATGACCATCTATCAACCGAGGCGTGAAAACATCTCAACCTTTGAAATATCCAAGACCAGTCTAATAGATTGGGCGGAAAGCACACTTAAACCAAAAGCTGATTTAGCATTTAATGGAGATGGTGAATTTAAGCCTGGTGAATGGTGTAGGTTTTGTAGGGCATCTGTGGAGTGCAGGGCAAGGGCGGAAGAAAATTTGAAGGTAGCAAAATTTGAGTTTAAAAAGTCACCCTTATTAACAGATGTTGAAATTGCTGAAATCTTACTTCATGTAAAAGACCTTACTAAATGGGCGAATGAAATATTTGCTTATGCAACGAATGCTGCTGTTCAGCAAGGAAAACAGTGGACAGGCTTTAAAGTTGTAGAAGGTAGATCTAATCGTAAATATACAGATGAAGAAGCAGTAGCTGAAGCTGCAAAGAAGGCAGGCTATGAAGATATTTATAAGCAAAGTCTGCTGACCATAACCAACATGGAAAAACTGATGGGTAAAAAGAAGTTTAATGAACTACTTGGTGATTTCATTACTAAGCCAAAAGGAAAACCAACGCTTGTTCCAGTAACGGATAAGCGTCCAGAAATAAATATATCAACAGCTAAAAATGAATTTATGGAGGAGAAATAATTATGTCGAAAACAGTTAAAAATCCAACAAAAGTAATTACAGGGGTAGTGCGTTTATCTTATGCAAATGTGTGGGAGCCAAAGTCAATCAATGGTGGAAAAGAAAAATATAGTGTGAGTGTGATTATTCCAAAAAGTGATATGAAAACTTTAGAAGCAATTGAAAAAGCAGTAGATGCTGCAATTGAAGAAGGCCGTGGAAAGTTTGGCGGGAAAATTCCAAACAAGCAGTCGTTAAAATTACCGCTTCGTGATGGAGATATTGACCGTTCAGATGATGAAGCGTATGCGGATAGTTTCTTTGTTAATGCAAACAGCATTACACCACCACAGATTGTAGATGCTGATATTAATCCAATTTTAGAGCGTTCAGAAGTTTATTCAGGAGTGTATGCTCGCGTAAGTATAAATTTTTACGCATTTAACTCAAATGGTAACCGGGGGATTGCTTGCGGCCTTGGTAACATTCAAAAGATTCGTGATGGGGAGCCATTAGGTGGTCGAACAGATGCATCGGTAGATTTTGCTACTGATGTGGATGATGACTTCTTATCATGAAAACAATAAACATCGATATTGAAACGTATAGTGGTGTGGACCTCGCTAAAAGCGGGGTCTATCGCTATGTGGAGGCAGATGATTTTGAAGTAATGCTATTTGCTTACAGTGTGGATAGTGGACCTGTTCAAGTCATTGATTTGGCAAACGGTGAGTCTATCCCGTCTGAAATTGAACAAGCGATATTTAATGAAAATATAACGAAATGGGCCTTTAATGCTCAGTTTGAACGGATTTGTTTAAGTAAACATTTTAAGCGAGATTTATCACCTGTTGATTGGAGATGCACAATGGTGTGGTCTGCTTATTTAGGTTTACCGTTATCTTTAGAAGGAGCTGCAATGGTTACGGGGGCGGATAAACAAAAGCTGTCGGAAGGGAAAGATTTAATTCGTTTTTTCTCTATCCCTTGTAAGCCAACAAAAACAAATGGCGGCCGAACAAGAAATCTAAAAGAACACGATCCGAACAAATGGGACAGTTTTGTAGCATATAACAAACGTGATGTGGAAACGGAAATTGCGATACAAGATAAACTATCAAAATTTCCGATGCCCGAAGCAGAGTGGGATAACTATTTTCTTGATCAGTTAATAAATGATAGGGGAATAAAGCTAGATTTGGAGTTAGTTACTCAGGCTATTAAGTGTGATGACTTAATTCGCAGCGAGTTAATCAGTCGTATGAAGGAAATTACTAAGCTAGAAAACCCGAACTCTGTCAAACAAATGCGTGAATGGTTACAAACAAAAGGTGTAGAAACAGATAGTTTAAATAAGGCAGCAGTAACACATTTAATTGAAACCAATGAAGGTGAAATTAAAGAAGTACTTCAATTGAGGAAACAACTGGCAAAATCCAGCGTGAAAAAATACGCAGCCATGGAAAATGTCGTTTGTCGTGATGGACGAGCGAGGGGATTGATTCAGTTTTACGGTGCAAATCGTACGGGGAGATTTGCAGGAAGGTTAATTCAAGTCCAGAACCTACCACAAAACCATATATCTGATTTAGATGAAGCACGTGCTTTATTGAAACAAGGTAATTTTGAGGCCTTACAAATTTTATATGAATCTGTTCCGAGTGTACTTTCTCAGCTTATAAGGACCGCATTTGTTCCTATTCGGAACAATCGCTTCATAATCGTTGACTTTAGTGCGATTGAAGCACGTGTGATTGCCTGGCTTGCAGGCGAAACTTGGCGAAATGAAGTGTTTGCATCACATGGGAAAATTTACGAGGCTTCAGCTGCACAAATGTTTAAAGTGCCGATAGATGAAATTACAAAGGACAGTCCATTAAGACAGAAAGGGAAAATTGCCGAATTGGCACTTGGTTATGGCGGTTCAGTTGGTGCATTGAAGTCAATGGGAGCAACCAATATGGGTTTGGAAGAATCGGAATTGAAGCCCCTTGTTGATGTTTGGCGGCAGTCGAATTCAAGGATTGTTAAGTTTTGGTGGGATGTTGACCGGGCAGCAAAGGAAACTGTGCGTAAAAGAAAGTCCCACGCAACTCATGGAATAAAATTTGAATATCAGAGTGGCATGTTACTCATAGGTTTACCTTCGGGCAGATGGCTTTCCTATGTAAAGCCAAGAATAGGGATAAACAGTTTTGGAAATGAGTCTGTTTCGTATGAAGGTATTGGTGCAACAAAGAAGTGGGAGCGAATTTTCAGCTATGGTCCCAAGTTTGTCGAGAACATTGTCCAGGCTGTCTCAAGAGATTTATTATGTTTTGCTTTACAACGTGTTCATGATGAACGTTTTCGAATTGTCATGCACATACATGATGAAATTGTCATTGAAGCACCAAACGATGTAACGGTCGAATATATCAGTGATTTAATGAGTCTATCTCCACCTTGGGCAG
>NZ_JBHLWL010000066.1:4980-13530 GCF_042432965.1 Paracerasibacillus soli
GTGAGGGTAAATTTATTTACTCTACAACTATTTGTAGGAGGTTCATTAATATGATGAACAATTTAAAAGTATTTGATTTTGAAGGCAGTTCAGTTAGAACGGTATTAAAGGAAGGCAATCCATGGTGGGTTGCAAAGGATGTTTGTGAAGTCTTAGGTATATCAAAACATCGTGATGCTGTTGAAAAACTTGATGCTGATGAAAGGGAGCCGATAAAGGTGGACACCCTTGGCGGGCCGCAAAATATGGTTTGTATAAATGAAAGTGGTTTATACACGTTGATTATTCGCTCAAATAAACCAAATGCTAAAAAATTTAGAAGATGGATTACGCATGACGTTCTTCCATCTATTCGAAAACATGGATTGTACGCAGTGGATGAGGTATTAGCTAATCCAGATATTTTGATTAAAGCACTGGAAGAATTAAAGGCAGAACGGTTAAAAAATAATCAATTATCAGAAACAGTGAAAGTCCAGGAACAGCAAATTGTTGAAATGAAACCCAAAGCAAGTTATTACGATGTTGTTTTAAATTGTGAGGACGCAGTTGCAATTTCAGTGATTGCCAAAGATTATGGGAAGTCTGCTCGCTGGTTAAATAAATACTTACACGAACAAGGGGTTCAATATAAACAAGGGAAGATTTGGTTGCTCTATCAAAACCATGCTGAGTTTGGATATACAACAACAAAAACTCACACATTTAAAGATAGCAATGGTTATAATCGTTCAAAAGTTCATACGTATTGGACGCAAAAAGGCCGATTGTTTATTTATGACTTACTTAAATCAAAAGGCATCTTACCAAAAATTGAAATGGACAGTTAAGCATTGGAGGTAATCAATATGAAAATAGCTGTCGGAAATAGTCGAATGGACAGAAAGTGGAAGAACAAAGATGTAACGTGGGACGAGTTTATTAATCTAGTGAATCAAACAATCCGTACAACTGAAACGGTAGATGAATATAGAAAAATGAATCGTGCAAAACAAGATGCAACAAAGGATGTTGGCGGCTTTGTTGGCGGTGCTTTAAAGCAGGGGAAAAGAAGGAACGGACATGTTTTGTCTCGTTCGCTTCTTACCCTTGATATGGACTATGCAGTACCTGGTATTTGGGATCAAATTGAACTTCTTTATGATTTTAAATGCTGCGTATATTCAACACATAAACACACTCCTGAAAAACCAAGGTTACGTTTAATTATTCCGTTTAAACGTGATGTTTCGGAAGATGAATATCCAGCGGTCGCAAGAATGGTCGCAAAAGAAATCGGTATTGATTATTTTGATGACACGACATACGAACCTTCAAGGTTAATGTATTGGCCATCGACACCATCAAATGGTGAGTTCTTTTTTGAGAAAAAAGATGGTGAGTTATTAAATCCCGATTTCTATTTGTCGAAATATGACGATTGGAGAGATACGACAACGTGGCCTGTGTCATCAAGACAGTCAGAAGTTGTACAACGAAATATCAAAAAACAGGCTGATCCACTAGAGAAGGATGGCATTATTGGTGCTTTTTGTAGGGCTTATTCTATCGAAGAAGCTATTGATAGTTTTTTGTCGCATGTGTATGAGCCAAGTTTGATGGAAGGAAGATTTGATTATATTCCAGCTGATTCGTCTGCGGGAGTCGTTGTATATAACGGAAAATTTGCTTATAGCCATCATGCAACAGATCCTGCTTCAGGAAACTTATTGAATGCATTTGACCTCGTTCGATTACATTTGTTTCAAGATTTAGATGACAAAACATCTTATTCAACCGCAGTAACAAAACTTCCATCCTTTAAGGCTATGACCGAGTTTGCTTTAAAGGATGAGCTAGTGAAAGTGCAGTTCGCAGAAGAACGTAAAGAACAAGCGGAAATTGAGTTTACAGAAGATGACTGGGAAGGACAGCTTGAGCTTGATAAAACAGGTGCAGTTAAAAATACACTTAGAAATCTAACCTTAATACTGGAGCATGATGAAAATCTTCAAGGGATTGTTTTTAATGAGCTATCAGACAACTTGGAGATTGTTAGTCCTGTTCCTTGGTCGCATCCATCTAAATATTGGCGGGATGCGGATGATGCTCAGTTAGTTAGTTATATCGATACGCACTATGGAACGTTTTCAGCTAGAAATTATGATATTGCAATTGCGAAAGTGGCTGATGATAGGTCGTATCATCCGATTCGAGATTACCTTGATGAATTGCCTGAGTGGGATAAAGTGCCACGAGTCGATACGTTATTAATTGATTATTTAGGAGCGGAAGATAATCCATATGTTCGTGCTGTAACAAGAAAAACATTATGTGCGGCAATATCTAGAGTTCTCACACCTGGTATTAAATTTGATTCAATGCTCGTTTTAAATGGCCCACAAGGAGTCGGGAAAAGTACGCTAATTGCAAGGCTTGGTGGTGAATGGTTTTCGGACAGCTTAAGTTTATCGGACACAAAAGATAAGACAGCTGCTGAGAAATTACAAGGTTACTGGATCATTGAAATCGGAGAACTTGCTGGACTTAAAAAAGCAGAAGTAGAAACACTGAGGAGTTTCCTTTCACGACAAAACGACATTTATCGAGCGAGTTTTGCAAAAAGAGTTACACCACATTTAAGGCAATGTGTATTCTTTGGAACAACTAATGCTGAAAAAGGTTATTTAAGGGATACGACAGGTAACAGACGATTTTGGCCTGTGAAAACTCCAGGCGATGGAGTAAAGAAATCGTGGGAAGTAACTGAAGAAGAAGTGCTGCAAATATGGGCAGAAACACTCGAATACGTGAAGCAGGGTGAAAAGCTGTACCTTGAACATGATATTGATCAGTTAGCAAAAGAAGAACAGCGAATGGCGATGGAATCGGACGAGCGAGAAGGGTTGGTTCGTGAATATTTAGAAACTCTACTTCCTGATGATTGGGACGATATGGACTTATTTGAACGTAGAGCATTTATCAATGGAACTGAATTTGGTGATAGTCCAAAACAAGGTGTTTGGAAACGGGAGCATGTTTCTAATATGGAGATTTGGTGTGAATGTTTCCAAAAGGAACGTTCCAATTTAAGACGGATAGATGGTAACGAAATATCAACCATTATGGCCAGCATTGGTGGCTGGACAGGTTTATCAAAGAAAAAGAGACTTCCCATTTACGGAACGCAGTGGGTGTATGAATTAAAAAAGTGACGTTCCAAAAAATCGAGTTTGGAACAAAAACATCACATTGGAACAGAATATTATGTTCCTGGAACAAAATATAAGAAGTTCGTCACATAGTTAGGAACAGCAATCAACCTATGTTGTATAAGGGTTTGTGAAAAACTTGTTCCAATGTTCCAAGAAAAATATGATATTAGGAAAATATAAGAATATAGGGTTAAATCACGCAAATACGCATATACGCGCGTAAGAAAGTTTAAAAACGTTTGGAACAGGAGAGTTTGGAATGCGGGAAAAAACTATCGAGTTAAAGTTAAGTGAAGCAGTTAGAAATATGAAGGGTTTATCTATTAAACTTACATCTCCGGGTTTTGATGGATTGCCTGATCGGTTAGTGTTACTGCCAAACGGAAAAATCGGCTTTGTTGAAGTGAAGGCACCTGGGAAGAAACTCAGACCGCTTCAGCAGAAAAGAAAACAGCAGTTAGAATCACTAGGTTTTATCGTCTTTTGTCTAGATGATCCTGAAAGTATTGGAGGGATGTTGGATGAAATTCAAGCCACATAAATATCAGGAGTTTGCAACAAATTTTATTATAGAAAATCCTATAACGGCAATATTTCTTGAAATGGGTCTCGGTAAAAGTGTGATTACACTGACTGCTATTTATGAATTGATGTTAGAACGATTTGAAGTTGATAGGGTTTTAGTAATCGCACCGCTCAGGGTTGCTAGAAATACGTGGCCAGAAGAAATTGAAAAATGGAGTCACTTGAAAGGATTAACTTATGCAGTTGCTGTTGGGACAGAAAAAGAGCGCTTAGAAGCACTATATTCAGATGCCCACATTTATATCATTAATCGTGAAAATGTAGAATGGTTGATTGCTAGAAGCGGTATCGATTTTAATTTTGATATGGTCGTTATTGATGAATTATCATCGTTTAAATCTCATCAATCAAAACGCTTTAAAAGCTTGATGAAAGTGAGACCTAATATTAAAAGAATAGTTGGTTTAACAGGAACACCTTCATCGAATGGCTTAATGGACTTATGGGCGGAGTACCGATTACTTGATATGGGTGAAAGATTAGGGAAGTTCATCGGACGTTTCAGAGAATCATACTTTGATCCTGACAAAAGAAATCAATATATGATTTTTTCATATAAACCAAAACCAGGGGCGGAAGAAGCGATATATGAAAAAATAAGCGATATCACTATCAGCATGAAAGGGACGGACTATTTAAAACTACCCGATTTAGTCATGAATGAAATGCCTGTTTCGTTAAATCAGAAAGAAAAAGAAACGCTTGATGTCATGAAACGTGATTTGATTACAACGATAAAAGGGGAGGACATAACCGCTTCAAATGCAGCGGCTTTATCAAATAAACTTCTTCAAATGGCAAATGGTGCAGTTTACGATGATAACGGTTCTGTCACTCAAATACATGACCGAAAACTCGAAAAGCTAGAAGATATCATTGAAGCAGCAAATGGTAAACCAGTATTAATTGCTTATTGGTTTAAACACGACCTGCTCCGAATACAAAACCGATTTAAGGTAGAAGTTTTAACAAGTAGTGATTCGATTAAGAAATGGAACGATGGAAAGATTCAAATTGCAGCCATCCATCCAGCATCGGCAGGACATGGTTTAAATTTACAAGCGGGTGGTTCAACCCTCGTATGGTTTGGACTAACTTGGAGCTTGGAGTTATATCAACAAACAAATGCAAGGCTGTATAGGCAAGGACAAACAGACACAGTGATTATCCATCATTTAATCGCTAAAGAAACAATGGACGAGCGTGTGATGGATGCTTTAAATAAAAAGAATAATACGCAGTCAGCACTCATTGATGCGGTGAAAGCAACGTTAAAAGGGGGAATTCCTGTATGAATATTGTATGGCACTACCTAGATAAACGAGCAGCAACGATTGATGTGATAAAAGATTATAATAGTATGAAACACATTATAGATAATACCGATGACGACATTGCAATCCTCCATGACGGAATGTTGTCCCCAAGTGCACCAGTGAATGATGGCATGCCTTCCGTACACAATCCAAAAGCAAATGAAAATCGTATTGCATATAGCATCGATAAAATTGATGTGCTGAAAGAAAGATTAAGACAGGCCATCGAATATATGAATTGGTTCCAGCCTGCTTGGGATGAGTTAACGGAAGATGAACAGTTTGTTCTGTATGAATTTTATATGGTGGAAGACCAAAGACGAACCGATGCTGTGCATACGATTTGTGATTACTTTAAGATTGAAAGGTCATCTGCCTACAACAAAAAGAATAGAGCGTTGGATAGGTTGACACTACTGCTTTATGGCAAGTGAGTAAAATCGCGGATGCATTTAGACATTACGCAGGTTATAGTGGTAGTATGGAAAAAGTATCAAAGTGAATCAAAATACCCTTTGAATTTTCAAGTGAGTAATATTGCGGACGCTTTTTGACTTTGAGCATGTTATGGTATTAATATAGACGAAATATCGCAAGCCTTCGTGGGAGAAATCCTGCGGGGGCTTTTTTGTTTGGAGGTGAAAGTTATGCCAAGGAAACCAAGGCGACCTTGTTCACAGCCAGGATGTCCTGAGTTAACGCATGAACGCTTTTGTGATGAACACCGGAAGGCAGAGGCGAGAAGATATGAAAGGTATCAACGTAATCCAAACACCGCCAAGCGATACGGACGTGCATGGAAAAGGATACGTGACCGTTACGTTGCAAAGAACCCGCTCTGCGAGGAGTGTAAGCGAAACGGGAAGCTAACTCCAGTCCAAGAAGTACATCACATCCTACCGCTGTCACGTGGTGGAACGCATGACGAAAGCAATCTGATGTCTGTTTGCACACCTTGTCACTCATCGATTACCGCGCGAGATGGTGATCGTTGGCGAAGGGGTAGGGGGTAATCAATCTCTACAACTTATTATGTGGACAACGGGCGGGGAACGTCACGCAAAAAGTCGCGATTTCAAACAGGGTATATAGGGGGCGAGCAGAAATGAGGTGTTGAAATGGCCAAGGATGGAACAAATAGAGGTGGCGCTCGGGTTGGTTCAGGACGTAAAAGAAAGCCATTATACGAAAAATTAGAAGATGGCAATCCAGGTAGACGAAAATTAGAAGTGCTCGAATTTACACATGCGCCTGACCTTCAAGGACAAGAAATGCCACCACCAAGAGAAATGTTATCTGCCACAGAAAAGGACGGTTCAACTCTTGAGGCAGCAGAAATTTATGAAGAAACATGGAATTGGCTAAATGAAAGGGACTGTGCTCATTTAATCATGCCGCAACTTTTAGAAAGGTATGCAATGAGTGCAGCAAGGTGGATGCAGTGCGAGGCGGCTGTGACCGAGTTTGGCTTTTTAGCAAAACATCCAACAACAGGAAATGCCATGCAAAGTCCCTACGTTGCTATGAGTCAAAACTTTATGACACAAACCAATCGACTCTGGTTAGAAATTTACCAAATTATAAGAGAAAACAGTGCAACAGAATTTATTGGAGCGAATCCACAAGATGATATGATGGAGCGCTTATTAACGATGCGTAAAGGCAAATAACGGAAACGAGGTAATGTGATGACGATTAAATATTTAACAGCTGAAAGTGTATGTGCAGGACATCCTGATAAACTATGTGATTTAATATCCGATAGTATTTTGGATGCTTGTTTAGCAAAAGATAAATCTTCACGTGTGGCATGTGAGGTACTTGCGACAAGAGGAAAAATTATCGTGGCGGGCGAAATCTCCTGTAGCGAAAAGGTAAATATTAAAGAAGTTGTAAAAAGTGTATTAGTGGATGTTGGATATGAACCTTCAAATTTTAAAATATCTGTATATGTACAGAAACAAAGTGCAGATATTGCTGAAGCGGTAGATACAGCACTTGAAGCACGACAAAGAATTAAAGAACCTTATGGAACGATTGGTGCAGGTGATCAAGGAACAATGTATGGGTATGCAACAAAGGAAACAAAAGAAATGCTACCTTTACCATTAATTCTTTCACATAAAATTGTAAAACGGTTAGATGAAGTGCGAAAAGGAAAAATTATTAAAGGGTATTTTCCAGATGGGAAAGCGCAAGTCACGATTGAATATAAAAATAATCAACCAGTCAGAGTAAAAACAATCGTTGTATCAGTTCAGCACCAAGCTTATAAAAGACAAGTAGAAATCGAACAGGATATTATCGAAAATGTTTTATGGCAGGTTTTTGAAGATTTCCCGTTTGATGAAGATACAAATATTTTAATCAATCCGTCAGGACGATTTGTTGTCGGAGGACCGACAGCTGATACAGGATTAACTGGAAGAAAACTGATGGTTGACACTTACGGAGGTTTTACAGCGCATGGTGGTGGGGCATTTTCAGGAAAGGATCCTACCAAAGTTGATAGAAGTGGTGCTTATATGGCAAGGCATATTGCAAAGCATATCGTGTGGTGTGATTACGCAGACAAATGTGAAGTAAGTATTTCATATGCCATTGGAAAGGCAAGTCCTGTCGCATTTTCAATAAATACATTTGGCACGGGAAGTGTTTCAGATTCAATACTTGAACAAGCAGCTCTAGCAGTATTTAACTTAAAACCAGCAGCGATTATTGAATACTTACAGTTGCGAGATGTTCACTATGCCGAAACAGCAGTTTATGGCCATTTCGATAGTTGGTTATTCCCATGGGAAGACGTGAAAAGGTATAAAGAATTTAATCAGGTGGTGAGTAAATATGATAATAGAGAAGATTAAAGTTGAACAACTTATTCCCGCTGATTATAATCCGAGAAAAGATTTACAACCTGGTGACAGCGAATATGAAAAAATTAAACGGTCACTTGAAGAATTTGGGTATGTTGATCCAGTCATTTGGAACAAGACAACTGGAAGAGTGGTTGGGGGGCATCAACGTTTAAAAGTTTTGGCAAGCATGGGACGAACTGAAGTCGAATGTGTCGTGGTCGAATTAAATGAAGAAAAAGAGAAAGCATTAAACGTTGCTTTAAATAAAATTAGCGGTGATTGGGATAAAGAAAAACTAGCTGTACTTATGACGGATTTAGATGCAGCAGATTTTGATGTTTCACTCACAGGTTTTGATGCAGCTGAAATTGATGATTTGTTTAAAGATACACTTCGAGATGGAGTAGAAGATGATGACTTTGATGTCGATGAAGAACTTCAAAACCCACCAATAACAATGCAAGGTGATGTTTGGGTTTTAGGTAGACATCGACTTGTATGTGGAGATAGTACGAAAAAAGAAACTTTTGATAAGTTAATGGAGAATAAAAAAGCAAACTTGGTTGTCACTGATCCACCTTATAATGTTGATTATGAAGG
>NZ_JBHLWL010000067.1:0-27037 GCF_042432965.1 Paracerasibacillus soli
TCTTGCAAAAAATGTATCGGATTTAATCGTGCTTCTTAATGAACCTATCCCCTCAACTTCCGTAATAACTTCATCTCCTTCATAAACATGAACCGTTCCCTTTGGAGTACCCGTTAAAATGATATCATTTTCATTTAATGTCATAAAACTACTTAAATAGGCTATTAAATAGGGAATGTCAAACACCATATCTTTTGTTGTACCTTCTTGTGTTAAATTACCGTTTACATATGTACGTAATTTTAGATTCATCGGATCTTGCACATCTTCCTTTGGTACAAACCAAGGTCCAATTGGCGTTAAAGTATCTCTGTTTTTTGCCATTAAATTTGGGCGATAATAGTTTTCCAAATAATCACGAATGACATAATCGTTTGCAACTGTATATCCCTTCACATAATCATACGCCTCTTCGAGATTTACTGTTCGTGCTGTTTTCCCGATAACTACAGCAAGTTCACATTCATAATGCATAAATTGCGCATCGTCTGGCCTTCGTGTATATGCATTATGTCCTATCAATGTATTTGGTCCTTTTAAAAATACTAGCGGTTCTTTTGGCGGAGAAAAGCTAATTTCACTTGCATGGTCCGCATAATTAAGACCAAGTACGAAAACAGTATTTGCTTCTATGGGAGGCAACCACACAACATCCTTTTCTGCTACAATTCTTCCATCGGCGAGCTGTATTTTATCATTTATTAGCATGACATCATGAAGCGCACCATAGCACGCAACACGTCCCTGTTTCACAAAGAAGCACCTCCGTTTTCTTCTACAACAATATTTTCCAACGTACCTATATGTTCAATCTCCGTTCTCACAATATCACCGGCCTTTGCTTTTGGTCCAAATAAAGGAACACCTGCTAACAGGACGTCCCCTTGATGTAATGTCATAAAGGCGGTCACTTCGGTCAATAACCTTGGAACAGAACGAACGAAATTTTTTGTGTTTTTATCAAGTACTTTTTCATTGTTAATATACGTACTTATTTTGAGATGCTGTACATCTTGGATTACATTTTTGGGTGCAATCCAAGGCCCAATCGGACAGAAACCATCACGCGCATTTTCTTTTATGGCAGGTCTAAAAAAACTATCATGTGGTATTGTCACATCATGTACAATGGTGTAACCCATTATATAGTTCAGTGCTGCTTCTTCCCTTATATTTACGGCAGTTTTCCCAATTACAATTCCTAATGCACTATTTATTTGTATGGCCGGCACTTTATTTGGTAAGAAAATTGCTTGAAGATGACTATTGTACGTATTTTTCGGTTTCATATATAATACAGGATGTCTCGGCAGGGCTTTATATGGTTCCTTTTGAAATTCATCTCGCACTTTTTGCAGATCTTCTTTATAATTAAACATCGTACCATACACAGTTCCATCTATAGGAGCTTGCCATATACATTCCCTTTCCTTATACAGTGTCCTTCCTCTTTTAATTAAACCTTGATCATTTACTAGAATGGACTCATTTTGTATTTGGTTTATAAATCTAGCTTGCAATATTCTATCCCCTTCTACTATTCTTTAATATCCCATTTTGGACGTCGTGTCCGTGCATAAAAACTATTTCTCTCTTTTTGCTCAGCCAATCTAGCTTCACACATTCGATTTGCTGCCTCTACAGTTGTAATTGCATCTAATTCTGCCTCACGATAAATATCTAGTAATGCTTGATAGATTGTTTTTGTTTTGAACATTACCCGGTCTTTATTTGGTCCGTACAATTCATCAGCAACTTGGATAAGTCCTCCCATATTCACGATATAATCTGGCGCATATAAAATCCCTTTATCTTGTAAAATTTTTGCGTGTCCGTTTGTAGCAAGTTGATTATTTGCTGAACCAACAACAGCCTTTACAGATAAGTGTTTCACTGTCTCATCATTGATGACACTTCCCATTGCACATGGCACAAAAACATCTGCATCTGTCTGATAGATTTCCTGATGATTTACGATACGAATCTCACCATGAAGTTCTTGTGCACGCTTTGCAATATTTTGTAATGCACCTTCATCAAGGTCCGTTACATAAAGACGAGCTCCAGCATGTAATAATTGCTCGGCTACCTTATAACCAACTTTTCCTAATCCTTGAATTGCAAATGTTCGATTCTTCAGCTCTGTATCACCGTACAGATAATAATTAGTTGCTTTTAAGCCATACATTACACCTTGTGAAGTTGGAATAGATGAATCACCACCTCCCCCATAGGCCTCTGGTAATCCATTAATATAATTCGTCTCCCTTGTCGCTTGCACAAAGTCGTCCATCGTCGTTCCCATATCTGTCCCTGTGTAAAATCTACCATTTAGCGAATCTACAAATTGACCATAGGCACGAAATAAAGCAGCACTTTTATCCTTTGCTGGATCTCCAATAATAACCGCCTTTCCCCCGCCAAAATCAAGGTCAGCTGCAGCGCATTTGTATGTCATTCCCTCGGCCAATCGCAGTACATCTTGAAGTGCCTCCGTTACACTTGCATATGGATACATACGCGTACCACCTAGGGCTGGACCAAGTGTCGTATCGTGAATTGCAATAATTGCTTGCAGTCCAGTTGCCGTATCATTACAAAATACTACTTGCTCATGGTTCGCAATTGTTTGAAATACATCATCTGTCATCGATTTTGCCTTTTCTAGTTCTTGCGTCATAAAAACCCTCCGTTCTCCCTTATGTTTAAGAAGCATAATATTTACTTGCCAGAAGACTTTACATGATCAAATCAACATATATGTTATCCATCTAGTTTGATATCTGTTGCAAATTGTTGGTAATCACCATCAAAAAAGGTCAATGGTAAACCATCATTTATTGCCAAATCTTGTACCTTACCTAGAAATAATGTATGGTCCCCAGCTACAATCGTATCCGCTACATCACATACTAAGGTGACTAACGCCTCTTTTATCACAGGCATCTCCAAAAAATTAGCAAATGCAATTGTCTTTCGCTCTTTTACTTGACCTGCAAAGTAGGCGGATAAATATTTTTGCTTCTCATGGAGGATGCTTACTGCAAATCTTTTCTCATCTTGAATATAACGGTTCATATTCGCATCCTCATCAATGGAGATGAGAACTAACTTTGGATTTAATGAAACAGACATAAATGCATTTGCAGTCATGCCATGAATATCCTCTCCAGTTTTAGTCGTCACAATTGTTACACCAGTAGCAAACTTCCCCATCGCCTTTCGAAACCGTTGATCATCCATCTATCCATCCCCTCTCTTTACAAGAAACTTCACACACCTTACATTTCTATATCATAAATGTCGGCTTATGCTGTTTTAATTTTCCTTTCTGCTGACCAACAATCTCCTTCGTATGAATGTCGAGAACATCTGAAGCTTCTTGGAACCAACTATCTGGTGCAGTATGCCCCCAAAACGTCTGCCGCATTGGATCGTTAATATCCCAACGAATTGGCGATAAATCGGAATCACTCGTTAAATAATCCCCATGATATAGTTCAATCCGATGACCATCTGGATCTCGTAAATATAAGAAAAACGCATTGGATAGTCCATGCCTGCCAGGTCCACGTTCAATGCTTTCTCCATAGCCCATGGATGCTAACACATCACATGCATGAATAATGGCTAGTGGATCAGGTAAATGAAATCCAACATGATGCAAGCGAGGCCCTAATCCATTCATAAAAGCAACATCGTGGACTGTTTGTTTGCGATGTAGCCAAGCAGCCCAAATATTCCCTTCTTTTGTATCTGTATATTCAGAGCAAGAAAAATGTAATGATTTGCGATAAAAATGATACGTTTCCTCTACATCCGCAACCATACAATTAAAATGATCGATACGCTGAACACGTGCACCTTTATACAAATCATACCGTTGTAATAACCGTTCTACTTCATTCATTTCTACAAAAAACTCAATTGGCAAACCTGCAATATCTTGCACACGGAAAGCTCTCCCTAATGCATATTGTGTTCCTTTATCTAACCACTGTATTTCGGTGCCCTTTTCAGTGAATAAGCTTGCCAACTGTTCTAAATCACGCTCCGTTGCCACTTTGTAACTTAATACTTCTACTGCAGGTGATGCCGCTTTTTTTAACATGAGACTATGGTGGGTTCGCTCTTCTAAACCACGTAAATATATCGTTTCTTCGTCACTTTCTGTTTCGACAAAACCTAAGGCATCCACATAAAACTGACGGGAAACATCTAAATCTTTCACATGTAAAATAGCTCGCGCACAGCGGATAATATTAAAATCCATCTTACGTTCACCTATTTCTTTTCATATTTTTATAAATATTAAATGAGGTTCGGTAAAATTACTTCACAACAAGAGTCCCTTCAACCTTCTCCTTGTCTCTTTCTTCTTTAACAGAATAATTTACACTTGCAAACTACTACTCCCTTTTAAAAAGTCAGTAATATAGTTTTTAAATGTATCTTTTTCATAGTTTGAAAAATAGGTCATTCCCATACGAATTGGATCGCCAAAAAAGTAATATTCATAATGTGTTTGTCTCGAGCCAAAGGCACTTAATGTCATATCCCATGCTAAGCGGAATAATTGGACACGTTCATACCCTGCTAAATTTTTTCCTTGTAAACCACGGTGAATAATTGGTCCAATTTCTGCATGATTAAAGTCAGCTTCAGTCGGTATTCCCATTAATCCTGATGCTCCTAATATGCGAATAATTTCAGTTAAACGAGGATAAATACGCGGATACCAATTTCGTGCCGCGTCAAGTGCCACAAAATCTGGTGTCATCGTTCCTGATTTGTCTAATTTTGCATTATGTTCCGCCCGATATAAATGTGACCGCATTGTTTCCAATGTCAGCATAATCTCGGTTCCTTTATCTTGCACATGTTGAAATTGATCAATTCCAATCGCATCCATCATGCTTAATGCAACACCTAGAACAAATTCGGTTTTCACAATATTTTTTGCAACAACTTGGTGGGACATATGGACAACTGCATTTGTTTCATGAAATGTGCGATTACAAATAGAAGAATCTCCACAGACAAAAACACGTTCCCACGGCACAAATACATGATCGAAAGATACAATCGCATCGCCCTCTTCAAAACGAGAACTTAGTGGATGATCCCATTGATGTTTCCCATAGTCAAATGATTCTCTACTAATAAAACGTAGACCTGGTGTATTATTTGGAATTGCGAAGGCTAGGGAATATGGATCATCTTTTTCTCCAGCACGTTTTACTGTAGAAGGAAACACTAAAATTTCATCTGTTATTCCTCCTTGGGTTGCAAGTAGGCGTATACCATCAACAACTATCCCATCTTCACGTTTTTCAACTAAATGTAAGGCAACATTCGCATCTTTTTGTTCATGTTGCATCTTTGCCCGATTTACTTGTGGATGTATTAATGTATGGGTTAAACTAATATCATTTTCGCGTGCATACTCATAATAATTTCGTGCATTATCCGCATACATTTGATCGTCTTCAGCAAAAATACTATTGTTCATACCCATTGCCATCACTTCTGCATTTAAATAGTCAGGTGAACGCCCCATCATACCTCCAGATGTCTTTGCCCATTCAGTTATCGCTTCACGTCGTTTTATTAAATCTTCGATAGACGTTGGATGTAAAAAGGTCACCCCAACTAAGTCACCTGTTTTTGGAGATGTATACAACATCTTTTCTTTTTTCTCATACTGTAAATCATATAGATGTGCCATTGATTGGATAACATTTTTAAAGGCGGCATGCTCTGTCACATCTTCTACACGCTCACCATGAATATAGACGTTGTTATTTGCTTCCTTTAATCTTTTAATATATTCCGCACCTGTTTTGGCTGTCATATTATTTTCCCCCTTTATGATTTGGTTTTCCAAACTGTGGTATAGGATGATTTCCAAGCGAAACATGGATTGCCTTTGGTTCCGTATAAAATTCTAAAATGGCATGTTGCCCTCCCTCACGACCAATCCCACTTGCTTTCATACCTCCGAAAGGAATCCGTAGATCACGCACATTTTGGGCATTTATCCAGATCATTCCCGAATCAACCGCTTGTGCAACACGGTGCCCACGCTTTAAATCATTTGTCCATACATAACCAGCAAGACCATATTGCGTGTCATTTGCCATTTGAATGACTTCTTCTTCCTCAGAAAATGTTATAACGGACATAACGGGGCCAAAGATTTCTTCTTGACTAGCTTGCATCTCATTTTTTGCATGCAACAGCAATGTTGGGGGAACAAAATTACCTTTCGTTAAATGTTTGGGTATGTTCCCTTGATAAACTTCGCACCCTTCTTCTTTGGCAAGATGAATATATTCCATAACTTTTTTATAATGTTCGCGATTGATTAACGGGCCAATTTCGGTTTTCATGTCCATTGGATCCCCAAGTACAATATGGTCGACCCGTCTTTTTAACGCATTAATAAATCGCTGTTTTATATTTTTATGAACAAAAACTCTTGAATTTGCAGTACATCTCTCCCCATTAAAAGAGAAAATCCCCCATACAGCAGCATCTAATGCCCGCTCAAAATCTGCATCATCAAATATAATAAGTGGTGATTTCCCTCCAAGTTCCATTGACGTTTTCTTTAATGAATCAGCTGCATTTTTTATAATTGTCTTGCCTGTCACCGTTTCTCCTGTAAATGAAATCGCTTTCACTTTTTCGTTTTGAACTAGTGAGGCCCCAGCTTCCTCGCCATAGCCGTGTACTACGTTAAATACACCATTTGGAAGTTTTGCCTGCTGAATAATTTCCGCTAATTTATTTGCAGATAGTGGAGAAAGTTCAGCAGGTTTTAATATAACCGTGTTACCACTAGCCAAGGCAGGCGCTACTTTCCAAGTCGTTAACATAAAAGGTGCATTCCACGGAGTAATCAGTCCAACCGCGCCAAGTGGTTGGTAAACCGTGTAGTTTAAAAATTCGCAGTCAACTTGATACGCATCCCCATGCATTTTTGTTTGAACCATGCGGGAATAAAAGCGGAAGTTTTCAGCTGCACGTGAAATCATATTACGCGTTTGTTTAATCGGGAGTCCTGAATCCAATGATTCTAAAACCGCAATTTCTTCCTGGTTTTCATCGATAAGTGTAGCAATCTTTTCAATGTAAGCCATCCGCTCTTTTAGCTTCATCTTTCCCCATGGCCCTTTCGTAAAAGCTTCCTCCGCTGCTTGGACCGCGTTTTCAATATCAAGTTCATTTCCTTTGGCTACATAATTTATGACCTCGTTAGTAAATGGATTGATATTTTCAAAATATGCATTACGCTCAGATTCAACAAATTTTCCGTTCATAAAAAGCTTTACATCATCTATTTGTTCATGCTTCATTTACCTACCCCTTTATTCATCATCCAGATAAAGCAATTAGATGGATTTTCCACAATACAATGACACGATTAATTTGACAAAGAATGTGAGTCTGACGCTAACATGTTATAAGAAATTAATGTTTCCCTAATTTCTTGTTGTATTTCTTTTGATGGGATATCTAGTGGTTTTCGTAGCACAGGTTTAATTTTTCCTAACATTGCTAACGCTGCTTTTGCCGGTGCTGGATTTGTATCACGAAAAAGCACATCATTCAATTCAAGCATATGATAGTGCAAATCTTGCGCGCCTTTCACATCGCCGGCTTCCCATAAGTTGTATAGTTGTGCAACTTCCTTTGGTGCTACATTGGACGTCGCGCTTATGTGTCCCGCTCCACCAATCGCTAACATTGGATAACATAATACTTCAATGCCAGAGTATAAATTAAAATCACGGCCACACTTTAAAAGTACTTTATTAACATGTTCAAAATCTTTATTTGATTCTTTTACACCGATAATATTTGGGCAATCTTCATGAAGTTGTGCAATTGTGTCAGCGTGTAGGTTTACAGCTGTTCTTCCAGGGATGTTATATAAAATGAGTGGTATTGTAACAGAGTCTGCTACTGCTTTGAAGTGTTTGTATAACGCATGTTGGTTAGGTTTATTGTAGTATGGGACAATGACGAGTGCACCATCTGCTCCCATTTCTTCAGCTACTTTTGTTAGTCGAAGTGTTTCTTGATGATTGACGGATCCTGTTCCAGGAATAAAAGGGACTCTTCCGTTTACTATTTTACAAGCATATTCCATGACCTGCTCACGTTCCTCTACTGTCATCGAACTCGGTTCCCCCGATGTGCCTGTAACAGAAATACCATGACTTCCACTATCAATCTGCCAATTAATTAATTCCGCAAACTTTTCAAAATCAATACTTTCATCCTCGTTAAATGGTGTAATGACCGGAGCAACGGAACCACGTAATCGCCTACTTATTTCTTTATACTGCAATGAAACTCCTCCTTTTAACTGGTATCAATTTTCTGAATTAAATAAATCATATATGATTTGATATATATTGTCAATCTCTTTTTTTTGAAAAAAGCTAGCATAAATATGATTTCACTACATTCATATTTATGCTAGCCCTTTGTTACGTTATTATTTTTTAATCTTCTTCTCTCAAAGTCTTCGGCAGTCCGTAGTTTGTGCTTACGTGTGAGCAATTCCAAAGTTAAGAGATCATCCCCCTTTTCTAATAAATCAATAATTTGCTCATGTTCATTTATCGATTCCTTTACCCTTTTAGAATATAAGGTTGAACCAGCACCACGTATTGCATCCATGCGATTCCATGTAGATTCGATTAATTCTAGCAAATAGCGATTATCACACGCTTCGCAAATCGTACGGTGGAATGTTGCATTCAATGCACTAAACTGCATCATATCAAATGTTTCTAAAGCCTCCTTCATGCTTTTATTTTGATCTTTTAAAAGCGCTATTTTTTCTTTCGGAAAATTTTTGGCACTTAATGCTGTTGCGTGACTTTCTAAAACTGCTAGGATTCGCAATGTGTCAGAGTAATCTGTTTCATTTACTTCGGCTACAACAGGGCCAATATTTCGCTTGTAAAAAATCAATCGTTCTGCCTCTAACTGGCGAATTGCTTCGCGAACGGGAATTGCACTTGTTTGTAATTCATTCGCAATTTGATCAATGACAATTCGTTGTCCTGGAGCGTAAACATGTTCAATAATACGTGCTTTTAAAACGCGATATACTTTTTGTTGTTTCGTTTCTTTTATCATAGTGGATTTATCATATACAAAATAATATATGATGTCAATTTAGTGTACAATGATGTAAGTATTAACTACATACTTTAAGATTCGCTCTAGTACCTCTTTATTTTCCAGTTAAACAAAACTACGAATTATCATTGTCTTTATCACAATTGACCTAAACTGTTCAGTCGTGAAAACTTGCCTCACTAATATCGTTCCAGAAAAACACTACGCCAGTATTTTGTATAGTGCCGTTTTATACCTGCTATTTTTTCTTATAAAGCGATGTTTTCCGCTGCAGATCGTTGCTTTCCGTGGGCAATGCCTCAACTTCCTCGTTAATCTATTTAAAAAAGCTGCCTCTTATGAGAGACAGCCATCTTTCATACCGTATTTAATTTTCAGCATCCATCAACCCATTATTTATGCCCCAGCTACTACTTCTGTTCTTCCCGTTTTATCCCCTTCGCCACCTTTTCTTTGCCTTTGGATAAACCAGATAACTGCCATAATAGCGAGCCCAACAATGTTCGTAATCATGCCAGGATCAATCATCAACAATCCACCGATAAACAGTGCCATTCGTTCCCACATATAAGAATTTGTCGTAAAGTAACCGATCATTGCACTACTTACTCCTGTCATTCCAAGAAGAGCAGTTCCGACTGATACGATTAATGCAACTGGTGTCACATCAACTAATAATAATATTGGATCCGCAATAAATATATATGGAATTACAAATGCCGCAATAGCTAACTTTACAGCCAACACACCTGTTTTAAAAGGATTGGCTCGTGCAATCCCCGCTCCCGCATATGCTGCTAAACAAACAGGAGGCGTAATGTCTGCTACAATTCCAAAGTAAAACACAAACATATGAACCGCAATTGGTTCTACTGCGAACGTATTAATTAATGCAGGTGCTGCAATCGTTGCTGTTACAACATAGTTGGCTGTTGTAGGTAAGCCCATTCCAAGAATAAGACAGGCAATCATTGTAAGCACTAAAGCTAATGGCAAAATTCCACCAGAAAGTGCAATAATTCCTGCTGCAAATTTAGAGCCTAATCCTGTTATACTAACAACTCCAGCGATAATTCCTGCTGTAGCAACAGCTGCTATTACAGGAAGTGCAACACGTGCACCTTCTTCTAACACGTATAATGTCTTTTTAAAAGATAGTCTTGTTTCCTTTCGAACTAGACTGACTAGATATGCGGATACGATCCCCATTAGAGCAGCTCGTTGGGGTGTAAATCCAGACATAATCGTACCAATTATCACCACAAGCGGTAAAAGCATATATCCGTACTTCATCATTAAATCCTTTAGACGAGGTAATTCAGCTTTTGGTAACCCGACAATTCCTAATTTTTTTGCCTCAAAGTGTGTACCAATAAAAATCCCCGTAAAATATAAAACTGCCGGAATAGCTGCTGCTAACATAATCGTTGAAAACGGGACATTTAAATACTCCATCATAATAAATGCAGCCGCGCCCATAAGTGGTGGCATGATTTGTCCACCTGTAGAAGCAGATGCCTCTGTTGCTGCAGCAAATTCTGGCTTGAATCCCGACTTTTTCATCATCGGAATAGTAAATGATCCGGAGGCAACTGTATTTCCTACTGAACTTCCAGAAACCATACCTTGTAAAGCACTTGCCGCAACCGCCGCTTTTGCAGTTCCACCAGTAAATCGGCCTGTCAGGGCAAATGCCAGATCATTAAAGAACTTTCCAATGTTTGTATGGACTAAAATAACACCAAAAAATAAAAAAAGGAAAATGAACTTCGACGAAATTTGAATTGGTGTTCCAAACACACCGCTTTCCTGAAACCACAAGTTCGGTGCAAGTCGATCAATGGAGAAGCCAGGATGGGATAAAATCTTTGTCGGTACATGATCACCAAAAATTGCATATAAAATTGCAACACTTGCCACTACAATGATTGGTACCCCCACTGTTCGGCGTGTTGCTTCTAAGACTAATAAAATACCAATAATGGATATACCAATATCTATTGTCTCATACCCTACTACACGACCTCTTAATAATTCATCAAAGAAGATAACTTTGTGATAGGTCACATACATCGCGGTAAACGCAAGTATGACGTCATACCAAGGAACTGATTTTTGAATGCGATGCAGCCCTTTTTTAGCCGGGAAAAGTAAAAAGATAATCCCTAGCGCTGTACCTAAATGAATTGCACCTTGTTTTTGTGATGGCAAAGTCCCAAAATATGCTGTATATAAATGGAAAACTGTTAAAGAGATTCCTAGAAAGGAAACAACCCATTTCCATTGACCAATCTTCGTTCTAAATTGACTTTCACGGTCATACTTTTCCAATATCGTTTGAGCATCAATTTGCTGTTCATGTTGCGTTTTACTCATCCGACCACCACCCTTTTATAAGTATGGAAGAGATGAAAAAATCATCTCTTCCCTTAATGTAGAAATTACTTTTTCAATTCATCTAGACTTTTAATACCTGTACTTTCACGTGTAATAATTTGCACAACTTCTGGATAGATATGTCCAATAAAGGCAGCGTTTTCAACTGCACCTTCTGAGAACTCACCTTCACCATTAATTGCGTCTAGTGCTGGAACATGTACACTCATACCTAAATCCATTTTATCATCACGGATAGAAGCCATATTTTCAATAGACGCACCCGTTTCCTGGTTTGTTACACTAATACTATCAATATGGTTATTCCAAACGTTCGCCATTTCTCCACCAAGTGGATAATATGTTCCACCAGAACTTCCTGTACCTAATATTAATTCAGATTTGTCATCTGAAACATTTAATTCTGCGATTGGATTGTCAAATGATAGTCCTTGTTCCTCATAATAGCGCGCAGCACCTGGATGAATTGGTAAGTCTTCTGCCCCGTTTAATGCATTTTCTAGCGTCATCTGTTTTCCTTGGTTATGTGTAATTTCATCTGAGTTTTCAACCATCAACTTTGCTAATTGATAACCCAGTTCTTCACTAATTGTATTCGTATTTGCCATTAAAATAGCATATGCCGTAACAGTTTCAATATCGTTTTCTAGAAAATCATACGTATCTGCAGGAATAGTATGACGACGATATCCCGTATTTTCCTCCATATACGCAATTGCATCATCTGAAAGTTCTAGCATCATCACATCACCGGCTGAAGCATGTAGGTTTTCAATACTACCTGCGGGCAAACCTAAAATACCAAATGAAATGTCAATATTGCCATCTTGCACCTGATCAGCTGCATCACCAAAACCTTCCTGGAATGCTGTATAGTCTCCATCTTCAACGCCGTATGCCTTCAAGATTTGTTTTGTAACTGAATTCGTTTCACTTGCTGCTGGTCCAATGGCAATCCCCTTTTTACCACCACCACAAGCCGTTAACAATACAATTCCTATTAGAACTGCGAATAAACCTAGTAATCTTTTTTTCCCCATTTTGTTCCCCCTCGTTTCATAATTTTGACTTCTATGTATGTGCAAACGCTATCATACATTGATATATAAATAAAAATGTGTAGAAGCCTACCCTTATTATACTAAAATCTATCTTTTTATCAACCGCTTATTTTATATTTTCTGATTATTTGCTTAGAATCTCCATTTTTTGTATCTTAGAAGATACGTTTCCTTCATGCCTAAAATCGACGAAGGGACGTAAGTGTGATGTTCGAAATAAAAATATATAATCATAAAAAAATCCATATAAAGGACATTGCTCCCTATATGGATTCTATTTCTATTTTATTCTATTTATTTCCTTAAGGCTATGATGATAAGATGATCTATTTTTACACAATTAAATCAAACTATGTAGCTTTACTGGGCAGTTGATCCCCACAATGATAATGATGTAGGGACGTCCAGCCAGTCAGCTTCGGATCAAATAAGCTAGTTCTTATCTTTCACAGTAATTTTATAGTTTGGTACGATTAAAACTTCTACACGTCTATTTTTCTGTTTATTTTCAACCGATGTATTTGGCTCTAGAGGCTGAAATTCACCGTATCCTTTTGCACTAAAATTTTGTGGTGCAAGTTTACTATTTTCTAATAATAGTTTCATAAAGTTTAATGCACGCGACACACTAAGTTCCCAGTTTGATTTATAACCTGAAGCACTGATAGGTGTATCATCCGTATGACCAGCGACAATAATTTGGTGTGGCGGGTCCGTTTCAAGAAATCTTGATATTTCCTTGGCCATTTTCTTCCCTTTCGCGTTCACTTGCGAACTACCAGGAGTAAACGTAATACCATTTTGGATGGTAATATAGAGGCCTTCATCTGTTAATCTTGTGCCTATTTTACCGTCAAGTTTATTGGCATGAATATATTCATTAATATCTTTTTGTACATCTTGAAGTCTTTCTAATTCAAGAGCACCACTATTTTCAGTTTTATCGTTTGCTTCATCTCTTGTCTCTTTAGCCTCTGTTTTTGGAGCACGTAATCCACCTGAATCATGACCAGGCTTTTGCTGTTCCAAAATTCCTCCACCACCACTGGAAAATTCACTCTTAAACACTTGCGATAATTCCTTATACTTTTGCGTATCAACTTCACTCATCGCAAACAATACAATAAATAGTGCTAATAATAGTGTTAATAAATCAGAATAAGGTAGTAACCATGATTCGTCCATTTCGGATTCTTTATGACGTTGCCTCTGCTTTCTCATCTGTTTGAATTTCCTCCTGTAATGCCACAATTTCTTTTGAAGAAAGATAAGCACTTAATTTATCTTTAATAATTAGCGGAGACTCTCCATTCGTAAGTGATAGAATTCCTTCAATCATCACTTCTTTCACTTGGATTTCCTTCTTTGACTTCTCTTTTAATTTACTTGCAAATGGATGCCAAAGAACATATCCAGTAAATATCCCGAATAAAGTCGCGATAAAAGCAGCTGAAATAGCATGGCCTAATGTTGCCATATCATTTAGATCCTTCAATGCCGCAATCAATCCAATAACAGCACCTAGCACACCTAATGTTGGTGCATATGTCCCTGCTTGTGAAAAGACTAAAGCTCCCTCTTCATGACGCCTCTCCATAGCATAGACTTTTTCATCCATCACTTCTCGAATAAAATCTGTTGAATGACCATCAATTACAAGTTGTAGTCCAGATGCAAGAAATGGATCATTCACTTCCTTTAATTCCTTTTCTAATGCTAACAACCCTTCTTTTCTTGAAGTTTCCGCAAGTTTTACAAATAATATAATGACCTCTTTTAGGTCCTGACTCTTTTTATCTGTAAATATGATTTTCAAAAAGGTCGGTATTCGCTTAATTGTATTCATAGGGAAGGAAATCATAATCGACGCTGCCGTTCCGACAAATATAATAAGTATTGCCGCAGGATTAACTAATGCAGCCAAATCTGCACCCTTTAACACCATTCCTACCCCAACTGCAATAAGTCCAAGTATGATTCCTATAATCGATGTTTTATCCATAATTCTCCTCCAAATATTACTACTATTGTTGCAAACAGATCATGAGATTTGATGCTAAATTCCTATTCTGCCTTAGTTCTTTTTACCTATAAGAAGGTTATAGAGTTTTACATAGTAATAGATTTTCAGCGTATTAGCTTATATTAGATATATCGGTTCATTAAAGCGTATCTTTAAGTACAAAAATGAATCTATAAATAAAAGGATAATAAGGAATATATTCTAAATAATTGTTGTATTTCAAGCCCTACCTGCGATAGAATCACAACAAATGATATGCATACAGTTTACTTTTCAAAAACAAAAAACCATTACTTGAATGAAGACAATTCTTATCCAAGTAATGGAAATACATCGTAATATTAATCTATATGGATCACTTTATCCATGAGATGATATAGTAAACTACAATCAAGGGGGGAGTTCATACTTTCCCTACTGACTAGTATAATGGAGCTTGTACCTGATTATATGACTTATTCATTCGAGCAAAATTGTAAGAGTTTATCCACAAAGTCTTCACATCTTCTCACGTCTTCATCTTTCGGTTCTAAATCTACTTTTAACTTGAACGGTAAAAGTCTCCCTCCTAATTCATGAATTCGTTCGTAAAACAAATCAACCGCTCCACCGAAAAATTCATAAAATGTATCACCTGATCCAAAGACTGCAAATGTTTGCGATCGAATATCCACATCTTCAAGTTCTTCGTAAAAGTCTTCTACTTCATAAGGAAGACTTCCATCATCCCAGGTATATGTTCCAATTAATACTGCATGATAATCTAGAATTTCCTCAACCGATATAGGGTCAAAGTCGAATGTTTTGACAATAACTTCTTGTCCCCTATCTTTAAGAAACGAAATCATTGCCTCAGCCATCAACTCTGTATTTCCAGTAGTACTTGCGTATAACATAAGGTACCTTCCCATTCCTCTTCCTCCGTTGCCATCTATTCTAGAAACTATGATGTTATTTATATTCTAATTGATAATGAATATCATTTTCAATTGTTTTGTCCATTACGTAATAAAATCTTTCAAACCACCAAAAAAGCTACCCCTCTAAAAAGTGGGTAGCTTTTTAACTTTTTACATATTTTTATAGTAATGAACAGGAACATATATTTAGAATTTATTACCCTCCAAGCAACATAGAAAGGATATTGATTATCTAATTAGCTAGTTGAAAAGCGATAAGCACTTTCTATATCCGCGTCTTGATTTGCTATTTCAATTCCTGTATGTAATCCATTACGCATGTCCTTTAATTGCGCCATAACACCTAGCATCATTTTCGCCTCAATTTCATCTAATTGGCGTGGTGTCTGCCCCGGACTAATACTTTTGAACTGCGGCCAAGCCTTTTTTCCACGAAATGGAATATCATATAGTTTAATAAGCTCATAATCCTCTTTTAATAAGTCGATACGACTTTCATATGAAAGAAGTAAACTCCTTTGCTCCATGATTCTATCTACATTTTGCTCGATATTCTTTATTTTATCTATTGCGTCTTCAATACATTTTTCCTCTAAAAATACGAGAAGACCAAAAATGTCCTGCTCTGATCCAAGAACAGAAACATACAGTGTATCACCTGTATGCTGATCATTTACACTAAATACTTGTCGCTCGTGTAAACCTTTCCATGGTGCTGACGCATGTAGTTCTTTTGCTTTTATAAAAAGTTGTTTCCAGTACCATGCACTATTATCCTTTACCTCACCAACCAAATATGTTAGCTCGGTTGCTATTCTTTCATTAATAATTTTAACTAGGCATTTCGACTCATATGCTGAAATATCAGTAAAATTAGTATACTTCGATTCTATATTTTTTACACTCGTGCAAATGGGATAAAGCACACCTTTTTCCGGCCTGATAATCTTTTCTAGAACAATTTCATACTCTATACCATTTTCTGCATCGTCTACATATATAACACGATCTTTTATTGTCTTTAACCAGTCCGATAACTTTACATCTTTTTCATCATATTTAATAAAAGAGTGGTGGAGAATCTCCTTTTTCTTCTTTCCAACCTTATGTTTAGGTGTTATCTCTACATTTTTAATTCGATTACCACCCGTTCTATAAACAAGGAAACTACGCATTTGATGGTGACTTTTCCAATCAAAAGCAATTTGTAGTATTTCATAAAGTTCATGAAATGTCGCATTACTATCTAATTCGATTTTACGCCAAACTGATGAACTAACATCACGTAAACCAATTTTGATTTCATAGATCATGATGTCACCTCCTATTGTTCCAGTTTAACATAGCAATATTTCATTTACTATGGGACAAGTTTACTATATATTTACATTTTAGTTACAAAGTTTTTAAGTTTCTTACGCTATTTAATAGTAAAAACACGAAAAAATAGCAAAAAACTTCCATACCTGGTGGATGATTTGCAAATTATTGTTCACCCAAATTTCCTATCACTATAGATCATTTATTTACTTATTTCCCGTCAATTTCACTCATTTCCCAATGTTACGCTTATAGGAATCATTTGTTTTTAACTATTTCATGCTATAATGGTCATATTACTTTTCACGTGTGGATGAAGATAGCCATATTATTTAAATGGCTCGAAAATAGAGGAGGATATCATGATAGAAGCAGGTTTAATTTACCCTATGAAAGTCAATCGAAAAATTGATACTGGTTACGTATTGGAAAAGGATTCGCAAGAGGTATTATTGCACCACAATGAAGTAACAGTAGAACTAAACGTAGATGAGGAAGTTACCGTTTTTGTTTATCAAGATAAAAAAGGGAATCTTTGCGGGACAACCGTTTTGCCAAAGGCTACTAAAAATACATATGGGTGGGCCACAGTCCAAAAGGTAATACCTAACTTAGGGGTGTTCGTGTCATTTGAAACAACTACTGAAGTACTTGTTTCTAAAGACACCCTTCCGCTATATGAACATGTATGGCCACAAGAAGAGGATCATTTGTATATTACACTAACTACTGACAAAAGAAACCGTCTTTTAGGTGTACCAGCAACAGAAGGTGTCATAGAACAAATAAGGGAATGGGCCCCGAATGATTATTTAAATCAACATGTAAAAGGTTGGGTGTACCATACAAGTAGGGAAGGTTCTGCCATTATTACAGATGAGGATTACCGCGGTTTTGTCCATCATACGGAAAGAAAGGACGAACCTCGGTTGGGAGAACAAATTGATGGTAGGGTGATTGATGTAAAAGAAGATGGTACAATAAATATTTCTTTACGACCATTAAAACAACATAGTATGCTGGAAGACGCTGATATCATATTGGAACATTTACAAAACCATGGTGGAAAAATCCCGTTTACAGACCGCAGTGATCCGGAAGAAATTCGCGCTACATTTCAAATTAGTAAGTCTGCATTTAAACGAGCGCTTGGCAAATTAATGAAAGAAGGAAAAGTAAAGCAACAAGATGGTATGACTCATCTTGTATTAAAAGACATGGAATAAATAGTAAAAAACCTACTCCCTGTAAACAAGGAATAGGTTTTTTCTTATATTTTAAGCTTTAGCTGTTTCAACTTCGATAATTTTGTTACCAACTGCTTCTGTTAGCTCTTGTGCAGTTTTTGGAACGAATGTTTTAAGAACAGCATTAATCATTGGTCCCATCATACCTTTTGCAGTGATATCAAGGTTACCAGTCATTTTTGTTTGTGTATCAGAGATTGCTTCTGCCTCGAAGTAACCATCACCTGCAAAGTTATCACTAATACCTTTAAGGTCAAATGTTACAGTAGTTGGTTCAATCCAGTCTTTAATGTCAATTTGAAGGTGAACTGTTTTTTGCATAATACCAATGTCACCTTTAAATTTCCAAGTAGATCTTTTATCATTAATAATCTCATGTTCAATATAACCTGGTACGAGTGGAGCCCACTTGTCCATATCACTTACAAAATCCCAAATACGATTAATTGGTAAGTCTAATACCATTTCATGTGTTCCTGCTGGCATTGTAAATTCCCCCTCATTTAATTAAAAATATATTGTTAGAAGGGTATTTCAACTTCATTATTATATCCAAGTTGAAATACCACCATTATTATTTTTATAGTACTACTTTTTCTTCAGTACTAACTTCTCTATCTGCTTCTTTACCAAGAGACTGACCTGCTAAATAACCGAATGTTAGAGCTGGCCCAATTGTACCACCTGCACCTGGATATGCTGGTCCTAAAACTCCCATTGCAGCATTTCCTGCAGCATACAAACCAGGTATAACATTCCCATGTGAACTTATAACTTGTCCATTTTCATTAATACGTGGTCCGCCATTTGTTCCTAATGCACCGCTATATAATGGTAGTGCATAAAATGGAGCAGTTTCAACCGGTCCAATATTTGCTTCTGGACCTTTAAAGCCACCAAGCATTTTTTCAAAGAATAATGTACCACGGTGGAAGTCAGGGTCTTCAAGATTTTCTGCGTTTTTATTGAAGCGTGCTACAGTTGCTTCTAAACCGTCCGGGTCCACACCAATTTTTTCGGCTAATTCACGAATTGTTTCAGCTTGTGGCACCCATTCTGGTGCATCTTCGCCTGGTGCTAATGTTAAGATTAATTTTTCATCTTTTAATGTTTTATCAAAAATTAACCATACAGGTGCTTCGTTTGGTAATGATTGTGTTACTGTATCAAATGTATAGAATGATTTCGGCATATCCATATACGTAGCACCTTCATTAACAAAACGTTTACCATGTTTGTTTACGATAATGGAGTGAGCAAGTCCACGTCCACTTCCTGTTTGGTTAAATACATGGCCTTGATACTCAATTGTTGGGTCAACCATTGCTGGTGACCACCATGCCTCACCCATGTTTGCAAGTGCAGCACCGGCTTCCATTGCCATGATTAATCCATCACCTTCATTACCAGGAGGTGACATTGGGTGTGTTACTTCACCTTTTAGGAAAGAACGAACTAATTGTTTATTCCATTCGAATCCACCAGTTGCAATCATAACACCTTTACGAGCAGCAAAGTAAACATCAGCACCGTCATGTTCTGCGCGGATACCTACTACTTCACCTTTATCATTTTTCACAAGTTCACGACCTGGAGTTTCTGTTCTAATTTCAATTCCACGGTCTAAACAAGCTTTTAGCAATCCACCAATAAGCGCACGGCCCATTGTTGTAATATTATTACCCATACGTTCAGCGATTAAGTTAAAATCAGCTTTCGTTGGATCACCTGCTCCACCTTCTTCAAGTGTTAGCGGTGGAAAAATTGGATGGCGTCGAATATGATCAGCCCATTCCCCAACTTCACTTAATTCAAATGGAAGTGGGTCTAATGAACGTCCTTCATTTTTACCACCAGGAATATTTGCATAATAGTCACCATAGAAACGCGGTACCTTAAAGCGTACAGGTGTATTTTCATGTAGGTAATCAATCATTTTAGAACCTTGTTCAATATATACATCAATTAGTGCTGGGTCTGGTTCTTTCCCCATCATTAAATGATTTAAATATGTTTTAGCTTCTTCTTTTGAATCCTCAATTCCTATTTCTTTCATATAGCGGTTCATTGGAATCCAAGGAATCCCTCCGGAGAATGCTGTTGTACCACCGATTTGATCAGCCTTTTCAATAACAATTACTTTTGCACCTTGATCATGTGCAAGTATTGCGGATGTTAGTGCTGCACCACCACTACCAACTACAACAACATCTGTTTCTACATCCCACTTTATTTCTCTGTTTGTCAACATAATTTCCCCTCCATTCATCTTTACCGCTTTTATTTTTACGCGAATACCCTCTATGTAAAAATAAAAAGACTTTATTGACATCAAATTGTCATATATAATGATACTACTAGCAATTTTTTTCTCAATACACATCTTTAGTCATTGTGTTGTATTATAGGTAATTTGTAATAATTTGTTTATAAAGCGATCATTAAATAGACAGGAGTATGAATAATGTCGAATAAAGTCGACCCGCGTGTCAAAAGAACGAAAAAATTATTTGAGAATGCATTATTAGATTTAATGACGGAAAAGGAATTTGAAAAAATTAGTGTTCAGGAGATTGCTGCTAAGTCAACATTAAATCGCGCAACGTTTTATTTACACTATTATGATAAGTATGAACTACTTACCGACTTCTTGGATAATGAGATAGAGGATTTAAAAAACAGCTTAAAAGTATGTCCGATGGAGTTTCAATATCAGTATGACTTACCACATCCATCTCTCATCAGACTTTTTGAACAAATGATGAGGAAAGAAAAGTTTTACAAGATTATGTTAGCAGAAAAGAAGATTCCTTATTTTATAGATCGGGTAATGGATATTCTTGAAGCCTATGCCAAAAGTGGGATTGCGTATTTAGCAAATGACGGAGTAAAGTTTAATACCCCAATCGAAATTCGTATTCCCTATATTACAAATGCGTATTTGGGCGTAATGATATGGTGGTTAAAGAGTGACATGCCTTATACACCTACATATATGGCGAAACAGTTAACCATTATTTCAACAGTAGGCTCCTTTGAAAAAAATCCCTTTTTACAAAAGGAAGCGAATACAAGCCAAACCATATCTTAATATATAATAAAATGGGAGTATGCAATTTAATTAAAAAGTAATTGGCACACTCCCAAATCTATTTCTACTATATAAATAATCATCTATTCCCACGACTATCACGCAATCAGACATCTCCTTGATGCAGAAATTTGCAGATACTATAAATAATCTAATAATGCCGTAGCAATAGAGAAATAAATAAATAAACCTAAAATATCATTAACCGTCGTAATAAATGGACCTGAAGCAATGGCCGGGTCAAGTTTTAATTTATTTGTTAATAATGGGATAACAACACCAACCACAGCAGAAATACTTAGTGTACATAACAAGGATACTCCAACAATAACAGCGAGTATCCACTGCTTATATAACAAAATAATAAGTATCGTTATAGATATGAGGCACATGACACCTAAAATAAAGCCAATTCCAAATTCTCGACGAATAATTCTACCAATATTCTCTCTTCGAATATGACCCAGCGTTAGACCCCTAACAGCAACGGCTAATGACTGCGTTCCTGCATTACCAGCTGAGTCCATGATAAGCGGAATAAAGGCACCAAGTAAGACAACTTGTTCCAACGTTTCTTCAAAACTATTCACAATACCTGCTGTAACTAATCCTAAAAACATTAGGGCGATAATCCACGGTGAACGTGCTCTTGCAGCCTTAAATGTAGATAATTCCATATCTATTCCGTCTTTAACTGCAGAAATCTCTCCGAAGTCCTCAGTCGTTTCATCCTCTAAAATATCCATGACATCATCAACAGTTACAATTCCAAGCAAATTTTGCTCTTTTGATATAACGGGTACTGCTAGTAAGTCATATTTTTGAATTACACGTCCTACCTTTTCTTGGTCCATATCTTCTATAACAGAAACAACTTGTGTACTCATCATATTACCTACCACTTCATCTGGCTGAGCGGTGATTAAATCACGTAATGACACAACTCCTACTAATCTATCTTCATCATCCACAACATATAAATAATAAATAATTTCTGCGTCGATTGCTTCTTCACGGAGATGCTCAATTACTAGTTCGGCAGTTTCATACGTTTTAATGCGTAATAATTCCTTCGTCATAATGGAACCAGCCGTTTCCTCTTTATACGAAAGCAAGGTTCTAATTTTATCTGCCTTTTCCTTTTTCATCCTACGCAAAATATCTTCTCGTCTATCTTTTTTTATTTCTAATAAAAAAGATACAACATTATCTGTAAACATATAGTCAAGCATTTGCGAAGCGAATATTTCATTTACTTCTTGAACAATCGTAAATTGTACTTCCTTCTTTAATCCACTAAAAATCCCTGCAAATTCTTTCGGTGATAAATAATTGTAGGTTCGTTTTCGAAGTAATTCATTCATTAATTGGAAAATATCTTGTTGATCAGATGGATGCAGTGCCAAATATAATGCCCTAAATTCCATCATATCTTCACTTCGTAAAGCTTCCAATACACTTTTTGTATATTCTTGACGTGTTTTATTATTTAATTTAACCACAAAAAATCTCCTCCTCTTCCTCCCATCATTTGTTTGGTAAAGGAGCATGACAATTTAAATATGCTCACTGCTTCAATATACCCTATTTCTATGCAAAACGATAGGGGAGTGACAATTTTGTCATAAGAAAAAGTGAGAATAGTCCATTCGGAACACTATCCTCACTTATCTAATTAACCTTTCATATCAATATGTGTACCTAAATGCGGTTGTGCGGCATGTTGCAATGCTTTGACACTAGCTTCTGTGCCAGAGCTACTTAACATTTCTTGAACAAACGCACCATTTTCAGTTGCTTGATCCATTACTTTTCGCATAATAGAAACAGAAGCCTGTTGCTGTACCTTACTTTGACTGAATGCCATTGACAGTGCTGCGATATCCATTTTGTAACACCACCTTCATCATCTATTATCGGTTAAATATGGAAATTGTTGAAGTAGAAAATTTTTTATGTGTACGAAGTCTCCCATTTTTCTTTATGATGTCATGCAATCTTTGAAGTGATTCCGCTATTATAAATATGCCATTTAAGACTTTAGAAGGGGTATTTTCCTATTTATACTGGAATATTGGGATACACTAAAAAGAATGATTTTATTAGATTGGAGTAGATACTAATGGAGAATTTCTCTTGTAAACTTTGGCCTGAAGATCCAACACCACGGCAACAATTAGATTGTAAGAAATGTGGACTTTACAAGCACGGTTCACGTATGGTTTGGGGTGAAGGTAACCCTAAAGCACCAATTATGATAATTTTAGATAACCCTGGACTACGTGAAGATAAAGATGGTAATGCTTTCGTATGTGGAACGCGCCAAACATTACAATCAGCTGCACATCAAGTTCAACTGTTACCAGAAGACTTATACGTAACCTACATACTGAAAAGAAAACCTACTCGTAAATATGAAAAAGAACATACCCGCAGTATATGTGTGCATCATCTAGAAGCACAATTAAGTAAACAAGAGCCCTCTGCTCTGTTTTGTCTCGGTAATGTTTCCGTTCAAACAATGTTTGAACATGAAACTGCAACTGTAAAAGATTTGCGTGGTAAATGGCATGAAGTCCAAGGTATTCCTACTGCTGTTGCCTATCATCCTTTAGCAGTAAGAAGACGACCAAACTTATGGACAAGCTTCTTAGAAGATTGGCAATTATTAGCGAGTAAGATGGATAAAATTTAAATATTACGGCGATAAGTCGGTCTTTCCAATGATGCCAAATCTTCCTCTAAGTTCATTATCTTCTGCTCTAAAATAGACTTTGCATCCCGCACACCTTGATTATAAAAGTAAGGACCAATTTCTTTATAAATAAAATCAAAAAAGTTCTCTGCAGCAAGGTCACCTATTTCCATGCCATGCTCATTGTTATAATAGTCTTTTACCATTTCAATTATTTGCCTTTTATTTTCGTTAGGAAATTTCATATACAATTAGATCACTTCCTCATCTTTGAATGCTATCCACACTTTACATGAAAATAACAATAAAGTAAAACTTCAAAGGAGGGACATACTCCTCCTGTTCATATTTTACAAAAATAGCTCATTCCTCACTGAATAATCGTTGCATGTGTCACCACTTTTGCAAAACCAAATATACTATGACCATGCATGAAACTTTTAGCAACCATTTCATGAAAGTGAAATGTTATAGATTAGGAGGAGGACCTATTTGTATTGTCAAAACTGTGGTGAAAAACTAATAAATGACTCCATGTTTTGTATGAATTGTGGAATCGAAATAAAAATAAACGCAACCACTCCAAAAGAGAGCAACGAAAATTCACCAAATCAAAATTCGAGTAGAGAAACTACACATTCCAATGAAAGTAATAAAAAGGGATCTGAAAATAAAGCTGATGAACTGGTGAATAAATCTGTTAGTCCCCATCATCATTCTCCTGTTCCCCATGCTGTAGAACAAAATACAGCAAATAAGCAAACGTCTGATCAAAATGAAACAAAACAAACAACAACAAAACTTAATCGATTAATGCCTACATTACCATTTCTCATTCCTATCGTTTGTTTTATAATCGCAAGCTTAAGCGTAGGTTTCTATTACATTTACGAAGATAATCAAAATGATAAAGTATTGAAATTGCAAAAATCAGCTGAAGAGGCTGCTTTGAACGGAGCATACAAAGATGCAATTGAAAGATTAAATAAGGCAATAGATATAAGACCAAACTATAAAACTTTAACTGAAGATTTACAAGAAGTTGAACGTGCAAATGATGTATTTGCCGATATTGATACAGTACATGAACTCATAACGGAACAAGAATTTGAAAAGGCAAAGGAAAAACTTAACGTCTTAAAAGAACAAATAATGGAAGAAACAGGCCCACTTTTCATCTCACTAAATGAGAAAGTCGCGAATAAAGAAGCGACCCTTATTATAGATGAAATAAAAAAAGAGTTAGATAGTATTACAACTGTCGACGTATTAGCTAATAAACTGAATCAACTCGCATCTCTTTCATCTGATGAAGCCCTTGAATTAGAAACACAACTATTAAGTAAAATGGTACAAATTACGACAAAAGAAGCGACTGCTCATTTGGAGAAAGAGCAATTTGATGATGCATTAAGAACGATTAATAAGGGCTTAAGTTATAAAGAAGATGATCAAGAATTGCTTGCCCTTAAAGATAAAATAGAACAAGAGAAAATTGCGTTTGAGCAACAAGTAACAGACGAAGATGTGCATAATCGTACAGCAGCAGTAGAATTCGAATCCTTTTCAGCTGATTTGGATGGTAAAGGAAATGTTTACATCGAAGGAACAATTATCAGTACAGCAACTATCCCCATATATTCCATTACAGTCTACTACTCTGTGTATGATGAAAACGGCAACTTTCTGGAAGATGGTTTTACTACCGTGGAACCAAATAAATTAAACCCAGGTGACAAAGGTACTTTCTCAGACACAATAGAAGGTATCGATGAAAATGTAACAGTACAAATTACAAATGTTATCTGGTTTTTTGACTAAAGAAAGGAAGGTGAGCGCGATGAAATTACGCTTTGTCATGAGTATCATTATCTCTATCTTCATTTTAAGTGCTGGTATATTTGGATTGTATTATATACATGATAAAGTTCCGAAAAGACTAAATGAGCCTTCAAATATTTTAGCAAGTGAGGCAACTGAAGTGAATCCAGATGATGTAGAGTCAAAAGAACTAAAGGAAATTATTCAAGAAACACAAAAAAAAGTAGTGAAAATTGAATTGGCAAACGGGACAATTGGATCTGGCTTTATATATAGTGATAAAGGTGACATTGTCACGAATGCGCATGTTGTAGCCGGTGAAACAGATGTAGTTGTCGTTACTTCTGATGCGAAGGAGTTTTCCGGAATCGTAATTGGCGTCAGCGAGGATACGGATGTTGCACTTGTAAGAGTTGCAGGATTAGAAGGAGTTGAGCCACTCAAATTGCGAGAAGAAAAGGCAGAAATTGGTGATGAGGTTCTTGCATTAGGTAGTCCTCTCGGTCTTGAAAATACCGTAACAATAGGAATTATTAGTGGAATTGATCGAGATTTCGATTTAGATCCGTATCATTATGAAGATGTATATCAAATTTCAGCACCAATTGCTCCAGGTAATAGTGGTGGGCCACTTGTACACAGTGAGTCTGGCGAAGTTCTTGGCATTAATTCAGTTGTGTCAGACGTAGGTACAATTGGATTTAGTATTCCGATTAGAAATGTTCTAACTCTAATCGAAGAATGGTCCGCAACATAAAGTGATACTTCAATCAGTAGGGAATTCTAGTTTCCCTACTGATTGTTAATATGACTTTTCATGAAGAACATTCACATTACCTACCTTACACAGTAAAGTTTATCATCATTTTATTATCCAACTACCTAGAGAAACAAGACATCTCGTCCGATTATTGAAAAGATAATTGGCTGGTGCCTTAGACAGCTAATTTCTCACTCATTAAGAAGGAGCTGTTAAGGAACAACTATATAAAAAGGCCTAATTTTCCGACTTTACAGGCGAAAAATTGGCCTTCATTTCTGCCTCTGTTTTTCAACAAAATCGCTTCATTCATTTATTTTTCTAATCTCTGAATCTCATCTACTGGTAGGCCTGATAAGCGAGATACTGTCTCAACATCAAAACCTTCTTGTAGCATACGTTTTGCAGTCCTTTGTATCCCTTCCTTGATTCCTTCTTTAATTCCTTCTTTAATTCCTTCTTTAATTCCTTCTTTAATTCCTTCTTTAATTCCCTCTTTCACACCTTCCTGTCGTGCTTCTACTTCACGCAGCTCGGCTT
>NZ_JBHLWL010000067.1:27226-130141 GCF_042432965.1 Paracerasibacillus soli
TTCTTTGAAGATGTCATCATACACTTTCCCACCACGTCGATCAACTATACCGAGCAGTAAGAGCCATCTTGCAAGGATATCATCCCACGGATTCAACTTATCCTCTTTCCAATCACCAAGTAGTTTTGGCATTTCAACAAAATGGAATTCCATCACATCGGTCAACATAAACTTTTTTTCATCTTCATATAAATGGTAAGTCGTGTGAAAAGCATTCGTTTGTTCAAAAATACTAAAGTTTAGGATGTTAATAGAGATGACAGGATGTAATTCCCGATAACCCATCTTTGGTTTCATCGGTGAACGGTACACGCCTGCCCAATAATAAATAGAACGCTTAATCATATTGTATGGATTTGAGAATTGAATTTCGATATTTATCCATTCATCTGAATTGGTCACAACCAATAAATCTAGCCTGGATTGCTTATCTTCCTGATACTCTCCACCCGCTTCCGTATTTGAAAACACAATATCTTTAATCCGGTCACGACCCGTTTTTTGTAAAATTGCATTTAAGAAAACTACGGTGATTTCCTTATTCTTTTCACTTCCAAACAACTGTTTAAATGCGTAATCAATTTTTAAATCCATTAACTTTTCAAGAGGGATCCGTTTTAATACTTTCGATCGCATGATTTTATCACCTACCTTTTAGCCATTTCGTTAGCTTAAGTATAACATTTTCTTCATTAGCCATGTTAATATTGATTTTTGACTAGATATCCTTTCTTTGTACCTCAGTTCTATTTGCCATCCTTCCATTAGAAAAATACATTCACTTAGGGGCTTCCACCAGCCTATATTTTAGTATGTAAAAGCCCATTTGAAATAATTTCCAAATGGGCAAAACTGTTGATAAAACTGTTTTATTATCGTTTCGAGCAAGCGCAACTCTTAGACCGTACTGCTTTCGTTCAGCCATACGCAACTCGTAATTATTAACATCTTTTATTATTTACGGGTCTACAACGTGGATTATTTACATCACTACCGCAATTATATTCCTCGACAATATTTTTATTTTTTTCCGATTGTGTTACCGGAAAGAAGTTTTCAACCCTTGTAATATTACGATTAACATTCACGATATGCGTTGGATGAATTTTTCTTACTGTACGCCTCGTTGTAGTAGGTCTTATAACTGTTTCAGTAGGAAATACAATCGTCTCAACATCATTGTTGTTCCCGCGAGAATTGTTATTTCTATTACTAGCATTTGATCCAAGGATAAATTCGTCAGCATTTCTATTATTTCTTCCAAAACCCATTCATATCACCCCCTATTAGTAGATTCAATAATAATATATGTATAAGAAGTAGAGTTGACTAAACATACATAACATGAAACATAAAATCCGTGATGACCTAATCATGGTAGGGTTAGTTGATAGATAATATTAATTTGAGGGTGTTAGAACTGGATTTAATGAATTTACAATGAGTAGAGGTTTTCGAATTCCCCTACTCATTGTTAGTTGAACAAAATGGTTGAATCCACTCCGCATTGTATTTCACATAACGCTATTATTACAAAACCAAATATAATATAAATAATAAGCCTATCACATACATAATTGGATGTATTTCTTTAAAACGTTTTTGTGCTACTAAAGCTAATGGATAAAGAATAAATCCGAAAGCGATACCGGTTGCCACACTGGAAGACAAAGGCATCATAATGATAGTCATAAAAGCTGGAATCGAGACTTCCGATTTACTCCAGTCAATTTTACTCATCTCCATTGCCATGAAGGAACCCACAACAATCAATGCTGGTGCGGTCACTTCGGTAGTGATAACAGAAAGAATTGGTGAAAAGAAAAGTGCAATTGCAAAACAAGCTGCAATTATGACGGATGTAAAGCCTGTTCGCCCTCCAACTGCAATACCAGCCGAAGATTCAACACTTGTTGCGGGAGTCGTTGTTCCTAACAGCGCGCCAATTACACCCGCAGATGAATCAGCAAGTAGTGCTTTTCCTAAGTTCGGTATTTCATTATTTTTCATAATACCAGCTTGGCTTGTTAGACCAATTAATGCACCCGCTGTATCAAAAAAAGCTACAAATAAAAACGTAAAAATAACTGCCAATAATTGTGGCGAGAATATTTCATGCAAATGTGAAAGTACAACACCGAAAGTCGGTGAAAGACTAGGTATTTTTCCTACAACTGCAGATGGCGTATCAATTAATCCAATTATCATGCCAAGTGCTGTTGTCATAACCATTGCATAAAAGATTCCACCATTTATACCACGTACTAACATAAGTATCGTCATTACAAGACCAATTAAAGCAAGAGCTGTCATTGGCGAGGTTAAGTTTCCAATCGTAACAAAAGTAGCATCGTCTGGCACAATAATCCCTGCATTTTTCAAACCAATAAATGCGATGAAAAATCCAATACCAGATGCAATGGCATATTTTAAGTCTTGGGGGATAACATTAATAATCTTTTCTCTTATCTTCATTAAACTCAGTATAACAAAAATGATTCCTGCTATAAAAACCCCTGTTAAAGCAACTTCCCAATCTATTCCCATTCCGATACAAACCGAAAAAGTAAAAAATGAATTTAACCCCATGCTAGGTGCAATTGCAACTGGATAATTTGCAAGTAAACCGATGAATAATGTACCAATAATTGCAGTAAACGCGGTTGCAGTAAATACGGCTCCTTTATCCATCCCTGCTTGGCTTAGGATAAGGGGATTTACGATTAAAATATAAGATATAGAAAGAAACGTTGTAATACCTGCAAAAGTTTCCTTTTTAAATGTAGTATTTCTTTCGTTAAATTTAAAGTAGTTTTTCATTGATGATTATCTCCTATCCACCACTTTCATGTATCCCTCCTAAAAGAACTTAAACAAAAAAAACTTGGCCAGCTTTTAGCATGCCAAAGTAACTTATACAAGTATGGAAATAAAAAAAGATAATCATCCATTCCTTGTAGACAAGCTATTTAAGGTAGCTGGTAGAGACGTCCAAGCCATATTCTTGGACTTATACAAGTAGTAGCTATTCTATTTAGACAATAGAAAAATGATAGCAGGAGACGGATAACACGTCAACAGTAAATTTTTGTAAAACGTAATATTTACTTCACTCCCCTTATACGATAACCTTCTTTGATTTATCAGACTAGACATCGTTTTCATTCGTTAAAATTCAGATTCATCTTTACGCTGAATAATACTATGCTCTATCACAAATCATAAAGGTACAATTATATTTTTTATGTCATGTTGGAAAAGGAGAAAACAATGAAAGTTCGTTTTGGTTATGTGGCAAATGCATTAAGTTTATGGGATGCAAGCCCATCAAAGGCACTTACATTTACACGTTATTCGGAACTTCCAAAACAAGAAAGATTAGAGAAGCTTAAATCCGTTACTGCACAAAATTTATATCATACAAAAAGAATCTTGCACTATAATATTGCACACGAAATTAAACTTTATCGTTTTTCCAGCTCATTAGTCCCGTTGGCTACACATCCAGAAGTGAACTGGGATTTCATTTCCCCTTTTCAAAGTGAGTGGAAAGAACTTGGACAGCTTATTAAACAATATGAAATGAGACCCAGTTTTCACCCAAACCAATTCACACTCTTTACAAGTCCTAAAGACGATGTGACTAAAAATGCAGTAAAAGACATGGAATTTCACTATAAGATGCTCAAAGCAATGGATGTTCATCAATCAGCAATTATTAATATTCATATTGGTGGTGCCTATGGTGACAAGAAAAATACTTTAAAAAGATTTCACCATAATCTCCAAACATTACCGACTGATATTAAAGGACAAATGACCCTTGAAAATGATGATAAGACATATAATGTAGCGGAAACCCTCGCTACTTGCGAAAAAGAAAACATTCCTATGATATTAGATTATCATCACCATATGGCAAATCAAACGGAAAATAATTTATCCGTGTATTTGCCAAAAATATTTCATACATGGCATACCACGAATAAAACACCAAAAATACATCTTTCTTCACCAAAGTCAGATCAAGCTTTCCGGTCACATGCTGATTTTGTTTCATTGAAATTTGTGCTGCCCTTTTTTGAATTGGCAAGGGAACTCAATCAGGACTTCGATGTCATGATTGAGGCAAAACAAAAGAATGTTGCTATGCAGCAACTAGTAGAGGAACTAGCCTCCATTCGTGGTATCAAACGGATTGCAAGCTCCACTATTATGTGGTAATAAGTGTTCAGAGGTAAAATTAAGAAATGACAATTGTCCGACTTGGTTATGTTAAGTTGCTATGAAAAATAGTGTTTTATCGTGTATCCAAGTCTTCTAACGTCAAAATAAGCAATTTATAAACAATATAAACACCCAAATAAGCACCGGTAATTAAGAAAAGTGGATTTAAAAATAGCCCGTGGATATTCGTCATGAACACTGCATTTTCTTTGATTACTTGGTAAATCGAAGTCGAAGCAATATTACCAAATATAAGTGCAGCTATTATTGCAATTAAATTAAATATGAATTTGAAATTCATCTGATATCTTTGCAAAAGGAACATCAGAACAGGAAATATAACACTACCAAAGATTAGTAAAATTTTCATGAAGTCATCTCCTCGTGTAAAGATGTTATGTTATATTTCCCTACTGTTTCAAATTGATTCATAAAGTAAAAGTTCAATCCGCGCGGTCCAACAGCTGGTTAGTCCGCACGAATAAACTATTCGTCAAGTTTACGAAGTTCCCTTTTTACTTCCCTTGGTAAGTCCAAAAAGGGCTGGATATCTTGCACGTACTCTAAAATCCCTACATACTCCCCTTCATCATCAAATACAGCTTTATACGTAATATGAATATAATGATCACCTTTTCTGAACCACATATTCTCTGAGACACGTCTTTTTGTTTTTAAGTCCCGAATTAATCTCATTACCTTACTCATACTGTTAGGTGGGTGACAATTTGCTACATTACGACCAATTGAAATCGGTGTCTGAGCCATCTTTTCACTTCTTCTTAAAAATATGAAATGACTAGCTATTTCATCCATCTACTCCTATTAAGTATAAAAGGCTTTATTCAAAGTGTGCAATACGCAGTGAAAATGATTCACGAACCTTTCGAATACTCGACTATTATTGAGGCTAAAGATTAATTATTAGATTCACACTAAATTTAATGATATCTATATGAAGGGGTATAGTAAGAAAGTAAACAATGGTGTAATATGTATTTTGCTGAAGGACTGTTCTTCTATTTATATTTCTATTATAGAGGTGCCAATATGTCTGTATATTTATTTCCAATAAAAACTGCCTTTATTATATTTAGTCTAATAGGCTTTTTTCTTATTATCCCTTGGCTAATTTATAGTTACAGAAAATATGGTCATGTAAGTCTTTGGGCTTCAATCGTCGCCTATTCTTTTACTTTTTATATGTTAACGGCTTTATTTTTAGTTCTTTTGCCACTTCCAGATACCCGGGATACTTGTGCCTTGCAATCACCTGATACGGTGCATTATTCACTTGTCCCATTTTATTTTATCTGGGATATTATTAAAAGTAGTTCAGTCGTTTGGTCACAACCATCTACCTATATTCAACTATTTAAACAAAGTGCATTTTTGCAAGCAGCTTTCAATTTTCTATTATTATTACCTTTTGGTGTTTATCTAAGGTATTTTTTCCAAAAGAAAAGATATTGGAAGATGGCATTTGGTTTGGGATTTGTGTTATCTCTTTTTTATGAGATAACACAAATAACAGGTATTTACGGAATCTATAATTGTGCTTATCGGATATTAGATGTTGATGATTTGATATTAAATAGTACTGGTGCTTTATTCGGATTCCTTGTTGCTCCAGTCATACTTGCTTTATTTCCATCTCGAAAGAGCCTGCTGGCGAAAAGTGAGAAAATGCGGGAAAGTCATTTTGTACCACCATTATCGCAATTGGTGGCTATAACTATAGATTATCTATTGATTAAAGTTAGTTGGATTCTAATAGTTAGACTCTTTCCAACGAACGGATTCTTAGCATTTACTTATACAACATTTGGCTTTATTATTCTTTACTTTTTAGTTCCTCTTATTTGGAATGGCAAAACAATTGGAACAAATATAATGCGTTTCAAACTGATTAAATCTGGTGGAGAACCGCCTTCGTGGCAATCCCTACTGAAAAGGTTCTTTGCACTATATTTACCTTGGACAGTATCATGGTCACTGAATTTATTCAACAGTATTCAGTTAGACATGGATTCAAATCTTTATCCTTATCATGTATGGACCACCGTGGCTATATTTGCATTCCTAGTTATCATGTGGATTGTATTATTTATCCATGTTATGTTCATCTTAATTAGTAGAGGGAAACGAAACTTTTACTTTGACTATGTAGCGGATTTAGTACCGAGGAGAAAATAATATAATCTATAACAGCAAATCCCACTTTGGGGTTTGCTGTTATTTTTAAGGTTTATTTAAGAGGTTAAGGTGATGGGTTATGATGCGATAGCGAATTTTGCAATTTCGAAAATGCAATTGTCCATACAGTCATTGTGTTTATTCTCATTACAGTCGTTACCTCATTTCATGGATATAGATTAATTTATCGATTTAAGTTGGCGGTAACATTAATTTTCATACATTGTTTACTGCCTTCCCAACACAAAAGACGCAACGAATAAATTAGTGGAGCTTTTTGCATCCCCACTAATTTAAATTACGCTTTATTCTAATTATCGAAGCAACGATTAATAGCAATGTCGCCAATAAAGTAATTGGAATACCTTGGTAGAAAAGATGGTTATTTTGGTATAGGATTGCTTCTTTGGAGATTGTGTATTGAAATGGATTAACCCAAGATAATGCTTCCCAATTCATCCATTTCCCCAATTGATATCCTCCTAAAAGGGTAGCAATCATGGCTGATAATGCGGCGAGTATATGTTTGAATATGAAACTATAAAATATATATAGTGCAATGACAAACAGAAGCATGATAGTAAATAAAAGGACGACAAAATATATATAGTGTATCGTTGACAAGTAGTAGAAATGTCCCTCCTTCTCAACCAGTACAGGGTAAGCAAATGTCCCTTCTTGCCCGAATAGCTTTCCAATCATTAATCCGACAGCTATGATAAAGCTGAAAGTGAAAATTGAAATAATCAACGCACTTAAATACTTACTCCAAATTATTTTTGCTCGGCTTAATGGTAATGTAAATAATAGATTAATTGATTTATTCTCAAATTCTCTTGTTATGATTTCTCCTATAACAAGTAAGACGATCAAGAAACCACCATAATTTAAAAATAAATCTACTACTTGCTTGAAATAGTTAGGAAAAGCAGTACTGTAGTTTTCTGGTTCAGGGCGAATCCCTAAATCCAATAAGGTATGATTCATGGCAAGCCGGTATGAAATATCATCTTCGGAAATTGGATAATCCTCGCCTGTAGCTTTATATTTACGAATCGCTATGAATAGTCTATTTTCAACTGTTAATGTCGTTTTCCAATTATCTGTTGCCACTGCTCCTCGTAATTCCTCTACTAAACGCAACACGTGAAGGTTTAATTCTTTTTTCTCTTCCAATTCCTCATCGCTACCAAGCCGCTCTATTTCATTGGTATATGTATTATCTTTTGATTTACTTGTTTCAATGAATAAGGCTATTTCTGCATTTTTTTGTTCCTGTGCGTAATCCGCAAATAAAATATTTCGAATGAATAAAAATGCGACAGAACAGACGAGAGCTATTAGTACAACTAAAAACTTTTTAGTCCATGCAATCTTTTTTAATTCAAATAGAAATATTTTCATTCCGATACGGTCCCTTCAAACAATTCAAGGTATCTCTTTTCTGCACCGATTCGTATGATTTCAATATCTTCAACTAGAATGTCATGTTGGTTTAAATGGGTCATCACTTCTTGAAAGGATATCTCATGATCAGTAAATACAATTTGGTCATCCTTGTTCACTGTAAAAGTAAAGGGTAGGCGCTCTAAAGTTACTTTTGCTTGCACTAGATTATTTACGTTTAATACATATTGTTTCATATGGTAGTTCTTCAGCGATTCTTCTAAAATGACCCCATCCTTCATAAAATAAATCGTGTTGGTTAAGCGATCAATTTCATCTAAATTATGGGAAGAAATAATAATAGTCGTTCCTTCTTTGTGTAGTTCCAGTAAAATTTTACGCATATTAATTGCACTTGACGGATCTAAGCCATTTAATGGTTCATCCATCAAGAGTAACTTCGGACTGTTTATAATCGCCATTGCTAAAAGTAAATGTTGCTTCATACCAAGTGAAAGTTTCTGAACGCGTTTTTTTAAATAACTTTCCATTCCAACTCGTTCTGCTACTTCTATTATTCTAGAATCCGGTAGCTTCATGACACCACAAATAAATTTCAAATGATCATAGGCAGTTAAATTTTCATATAGTATGCGATTATCCTGTAAATAGGAAATATCATAAAACAGTGATGTATCAGTATGATCTTTTTCTAGTAATTTAATTGTCCCACTATTAATAGACAATAGGTTCGTCATGCAATTGAATAATGTTGTTTTTCCCGAACCATTTGGTCCAACTAATGCAACAATTTGTGGATGACTAATCTCAAATTGTACTCCTTGTAAAACCCATTCTTTTTTATATTTCTTTGTTAAATTATCAACTTGAACAATCACATCTAGATCCTCCCCTCGTAATCGTTATGTAGCCTTCCTGCTAAAAATGAAATAGGAAATGCAGACGATAATAAAGCTAGCGATGACCAAGCTGAAAATACCATTCCAAATCGTAAAGTTGAAATTTTCAGCGGTTAAAGCGTATTCCATTGTAATCATGTCGATAATATGAAAGTAATGAAAAGGATTTATTGGGGCTAAAGATTGATTCAGTACTATTTCAGAACCACTCAATTGTATACCCAAAACCAATGTTAATATGGTAAGCACAATAGCCATAAACGTTCGCTTTATTAGAACGGAATATAAAAACAGCCAGCTATAACAGAATATCAAAACAATAAAAAAGAGTAGTAAACATAAAAGAATAAAGGTTCCCATTTCCATAAATCGAAAAGAAAAATCAGGTCCATAAATAAGTACTGGATAATTCCAGTCACCAAAACGATCGAACATAACACTTAGGAGTATCCCCCATAGACTCGTTGCTAATAAGACAAAAAAAGTTAACATAACTAGAGTGAGCATCTTACTCCAGATAATTTTCCAACGTTTTAATGGTAGTGTTCCCAAAAAGTAAACGGGGCCATTACGGTCAAGCCCTTCCCTTGTAATTGTATTTCCAAATAAGAATAAAAAGAATATCGCCCCGCCAATGTTTAGACCGATTCCAACAAGAGAATATAAAAAGTATACGGAAGATGAATCGTGCTTATTATAAAAATCATAGGCAATTTCTTCTTCTGCAGCTGTATTGAACACTCTATCATAAGCTGTTATTTCTGAATTATTATGTATAGGGAAAATAGGTTGAATATGATGTTTCATTAACCATTTATTTTTCTCATAAACAACTTCATTTGTAAAATGGGTTGGCCATGTATAAACATTTTCCTCTGCTTGAGAAGGGGATAATCTAACTTGTTCTTCGCCAATATCTATCTCATGTTGAAGAATCGTCTTCCAATCATGATTCCTTGCTGCTTCAGAAAGCATATCAAGTTCCGCTATTTCATCGATAAAGAATTCAATTTCCTTTTCATTTGCAGCATTTCCCTCCGTACTACTTAACTCATCAACTGTTGATTGGAAATTTGATTTAATCGTTTCGTTTTTATAAATATAATCATCGACACGTTCCGTATGCACATAGCTATAAATAAAGTAAAAACTAACAAACACGATGAGTGCTAGAAGCATCATGATGAAATATAGACTTTTCATTGTTTTTTTACATTCAAATAATAATAAGTTTTTCATGAAAACACCTCCTAAACTTAAAACTGAGGAAAAGGCCCAGCAAACCGATTAGGCTGTATTTAAAACGTATTTTTTTAAAATACAAGTAGTAGGATCCCTATTTCTAGAATTTAGGGAAATTCCAATCAAGTGAGTGTTCAACTACCTTTATATTCCAATTCATTGAGACCTACACGATGTAGTTGCAACAAATGTCTTTGGTGGGATTTGTGACAATGAATCCCAAGGGATGGAGAGGCAAGGTCTACAATCAAATGCAACCTCCCTTTACCTCACGACTGTTCGAAAAGCATAATAGACTCTCTTTGTCTGCTCCTCATTCCAGATAATATGAATCAGGTAATAGTGTGCACCTTTTTTATCAGGCGCTGAAAATGTTATATCGTGCTCCACTAATTTACTGTTAATGATTTTTCCGTCATTATCACCGAGTCCAAATTCAGTAACTTCCACTTTATATGGTCCAGCAAAATCCGGCAATTCTTGACCTCCAGGAAAAATACGGATTTCTAGTTTTTCTCCCCTATTTGCTGATAATGGAAGTTCAGTAGATGACCTTTCTCTAGGATGTTCCGGTTTTAGTATACAGTCCTCTTCTACACTTTCATTCCAACAAAGAGCCGTTTCATATGCTCCAACAACATCAGTTCTACTATATACCGCAATTTCTTGATTAGGTTTTTCTGGGATATTTCTATCGTCATCTTTTTTATCCTTTTCATCTTTTCCTTCCCCTATTTCCACTTCAGGCTGTAATTCATTATACTCTTGAATGGGGACGACTATTTTGGCATCTGTACAACTAGTTAAAATGAATAGACTACCTATAAAAACTATTAACCTTTTTATCTTACACACCTCTTTTCTGGTGGAAGTGTAGGACGATTATGAGTTTTTATTAATCGTGATTAAATGGGAATGCTTCAATTAAATAAATGAAGCATTCCCAACTTTTTCCCAACTTTTCAACCTGCATTAATTTTGTTCATCTGCATCCAGCTCGGATACCATTCCACAAATTCCAGAACAATGGACCGTTCCTCTATACGTTGCAAGAATATGGTCACCCGTGGATTGTGTGTTAACCAAGTAGAGCGTCCCACTCCAACCAGCAACATTATAAGGAATTGATGATTTTACAGGTTTATTAAGACCATAAACTTCCGTCTTTGTTATTGTTTTAGTTTGAGTAGATTGAATAGATTCTTCCGAGTCTTGTGCAGATACCTGTGTCTGTGACGGTGCGAAAATGAATAACAAAGCGATTAAAATACCTGTAAAAATAGGAACAACTATTTTCTTCTTCATGCCAATTTCCCACCCTTCTTGATCTCCTATATATATAGATATTCTCTATTTAATAAAAAAGCCCTTTTATTTTTTAGAATTTATTATCCTCTTCCATAAAGATAAATAACTTATCATAAAACATGGGGATAGTTTATGGATTGTGAAAGAAATCGCTAGAGATTAATTAAAGAAAAATCTTTTAAAAGTATATTCTCCCATAACTACACCAAAATAATTTAGATTTCTATACATAAACCATCCCATTGTCGAGTATTTTTCCACTGTATTTTGAAATCTTGTACTTCAAGTAGTACGATACCGACTACCATCTTTTCTATCACTCTAATTACTTCATTGAATGTTTGATAAACCAACCCGTCTTCCTTTGACTTAAATATAATTATTTTGTTGCTAATTCATCGGATAAGTGTTTTACTATAGCCATATTATTGATAACTTCTTGATTGCTAACAATAAGTTATGCAAATTGATTCAGGTACATTTTTCTAACCTCTGACCATCCCATAGCTTTTATCGTCCTTTCCTTTCTACTGCAGACCATGTAATACTAATACCTTCTATCAAAATAAAGCTGGGTTTCATATGTACTTTGCTATAAACAAAATATATGATTCTAATTGTGGATTTTTAGATATTACGCTATAGTCAAATTATAGTTCAATTAAATAAGGAGCAAAGTGTACACTGGGTATACCTATATTTCCTATTAATGAGGGAGAATGACTAATTTGAACCAAACGATGATAATAGCATTTATGATATATAGCGATATAGATATAGAAGGTATGAAAAGGCATTTTGATCCACAATATTTAACTAAAAAGTTAGATGTAATACCTATTCACAGTCAAACTTATAATCCAAAATTCGATGGTAATCCTAGAACAAGAATGCCTGGCAATCCTTATTGCTCGTCTTGGATATATCGTATTACGGGTATAATGCTTGAGGAAAATAATACATCACCTGAATTACACATGATAAATCTATTAAAGGAATTGGATAGAACGCTATTTACTCCAGTAAATAAGAGGTTCATACGTGAGCTAACCGATAGTAATGACATATATTGCTCTGTAGATATTTATACATTTAATGTTGGGGATATGATTGCAATTGTGGACATTCCGCATAATATATTGAAATCTTTTATCGATATAAAAGCTGATTTATCGATTCATACACATAGTAAGCCCCTAAATGAATATGAATCTTACAGGTATAAAAAGCTATTTCAACTTTAATTTGAGATAACATCAATAGTTTAAGAATAACCATTAATCATAAAATATGCGCTAATAGTTTTTTGATTTCTGACAGTCTTTTTTCAATTACCTTTTTCAATTACTTTTCGTCAATTTCTACTCGAACTTCGTTATAAACGGAGTTCTTTCTTTGTTTCTCCTAACTCTAGCAATATTATAAGCAACAAGCTGGGTTAAACCGTTACCTCGAGATATGTAACGTAAAATCGTTCTTGTTCATAATCCTCATTTTCTTCTTTCCGAGAATGATATTGCCTTTTCCCTTAACACGCTAACCCTTATCTCATAAATATCTTGTTTTTCAAAGTACTTTTGTGCATAATAATACCCGAGATTGTATAATTGTTGAATCCCATCTTTCTAGTAACCAGTTAATTCCTCTTCCTCGTTGTTTTCACCAACTTCTCGATTTGTTAATAGCTTTTTATACTTAATTTTTTCAGACAACTTATTAGTTTGGTTTGTTTGTAAGTAGATCGGCCCTAGCATAAGTGATAAGGTAAAGGTATCATATAAGTTTCATTTTCTATTATTCGGTTAAAATATGTAATGGAAGGATTACTCGAGAAAGGGGCTAAAAAATGGCCACCATTAAAAATAAATTAATTAATGAAAAATCCCCATATTTACTACAACATGCTTACAATCCAGTTGACTGGTTCCCTTGGGGCGAAGAAGCCTTTGCAAAGGCCAAACAAGAAAACAAACCAATCTTCCTTTCCATTGGCTACTCTACTTGTCATTGGTGCCACGTCATGGCTCATGAATCTTTTGAAGATGAGGAAATTGCAAACATTTTAAATGAGCATTATGTTGCTATTAAAGTTGATCGCGAGGAACGGCCTGACATTGATTCAATCTACATGAAAATATGCCAAATGATGGCTGGACATGGTGGTTGGCCATTGACGATTTTTATGACACCGGATAAAGTTCCTTTTTATGCTGGAACGTATTTTCCGAAAGAAAGCCGCCACGGTATGCCTGGATTAGTTGAAGCGCTCGTGAAATTACATAAAAAATATGTAGAGGATCCTGATCATATTAGTGAAGTGACAGATAGTGTAAGGGATGCGCTTGAGCATACCGTAGAGGAAAAAAGTAATATCAGGCTTTCTAAGGATACGACAGTCCAAGCATCTGAACAATTAAGACGGATGTTTGATATGAAAAACGGTGGTTTTGGTGGAGCACCTAAATTTCCTCAGCCACAAAACCTGTTATTTTTGCTACAGGATTATCAATTTAACAATAATGAAGCTAGCTTAAAAATGGTGGAACATACGCTACAAAAAATGGCCCGTGGTGGCATTTATGACCATATTGGTTTTGGCTTTGCGCGCTATGCGACAGATAAAAAATGGCTTGTCCCCCATTTTGAAAAGATGTTATACGACAACGCTTTACTGCTTACAGTATACACAAACTGTTATCAAGTAACCCAAAATCCTTATTATCAACAAATTAGTGAGGAGATCATGACCTTCATTATCCGGGAAATGATGGGTCCTGATGGCGCATTTTACTCTGCAATTGATGCGGATTCTGAAGGTGTGGAAGGAAAATATTATGTTTGGGATGACGAGGAGATTTTTGACTTATTGGGCGAGGACCTGGGAGCACTTTATGCAGATACGTATGGCATTACCCCCCATGGCAATTTTGAAGGGAAAAATATCCCGAATTTAATTCACGTTGATCTTACTTCCATTGCAAAAGCGCATAGTATGACTATTGATGTAGTCAAGCAAAAATTAGAGACTGCTCGCGGAACCTTGTTAACGGCACGGGAGAAACGAGTCTATCCGCATGTAGATGATAAAATTTTAACGTCCTGGAATGCATTAATGATTGTTGGTTTTGCTAGCGCTGGTCGCATATTTGGTAACAATTCCTATATCGAAACTGCTGAGAAAGCAATGAAGTTTATCGAGGAGAAACTTTTTGTTGATAATCGTTTAATGGCACGGTATCGTCATGGTGAAGCCAAATTTAAAGGTTACCTAGATGACTATGCCTTCTTACTTTGGGCGTATGTGGAATTATATCAAGCGACATTTTCAACTGCCTATTTAGAGAAGGCAAGAAAACTAACGGATCAAATGATTGCTTTATTTTGGGATAAAAAAAATGGTGGGTTTTTCTTTAGCGGAAAAGATAGTGAACAGTTGATTTCCTCAGACAAAGAAGTGTATGACGGGGCGCTCCCTTCTGGAAATAGTGTGGCTGCAGTTATGCTTACCAAATTAAGTTATTTAACTGGCGCCGCCTCTTATTTAGAATTAACCGATGAGATGTTTTATACGTTTTTTCATGATGTAAATCGCCAAGCATCAGCTGCCTCCTTTTTCGTACAAAGCTTGTTTCTTGCGGAGTATCCGACAAAAGAAGTAGTCGTCATAGGATCGAAAAATGATCCGGAATACCAGCGTATTTTGCAAATTATTGGGAAACATTATTTACCGAATGTTACAGTATTAGCTGCAAATCAAGATAATAATTTGAGTAAAGTTGCCCCTTTTGTTGCTGATTATCAACAAATTGGAGATCAGACGACCATTTATATATGCGAAAACTTTTCATGTCAACAACCGACAACTGATGTGAATTTGGCTTTAAAACAGCTAGGGATCATGACAGATTAAAACGAAAAAACAATGAAAGGGAGCCCAAATTTGGTTCCCTTTTATACCTAGGTCTCTATTCATTTTCTATTTGAAAGTTACGACAATTGATTAGCCTTCAAACTAAAAAGTCTATATAATATAATTATGATGAAATAAGAGGAGGTATTCTAATGGTGAAAGTTAAAATGAACGTGCAAACGTCATATCGTGGAGATTTATTGCGCGCTGGAAAAATCTATGAAGTGGAAGAGGAAACCGCAAAACGCTGGATTGCTAGTCAACTAGCGGAAAAAGCTTGTGATGAATAGTAAACTGCCATTAAAGGAGGTGAAGTTGATTGCAACAAATACTGACTGAGATGCAAGGTGTGCTTGCAAAGCTAAAAAGGGAAATCAACAGCATAGAGGGAAGTGACTCAATAACGAAATTAAACGAACTATTAACCTTCCAACAGCGACTGATGGATGTCTTCCAACACATTCACGAAACACAGTTTGATGTTGAACAGGAGGTTTCATTACTTCGTGAGGAAAACCAACTTGTAAAGCAAGATATACATAAAGTACAAAAGGATAATCAACGATATAAAAAGGAACTAGCTAGGTTGAAAAAGGAACAGGCAGAAATCAGGCAAGAGCTTGCTATCATGCGTAAAGAATATAACTTGCGCGCTAAATACGGGGATCCACACTTTGGAATCGGCAACATTGTACATTAATTTCGATTTAAATTCTTTTCAAAAGAACCAGCCTACCATTCTCCTGAATTAAATTCCTGGAATCTATCATATTCTATCTTACTATTTAAAATAAAACTTCTATCAGTGGGACTTACATCATTAACCCGTGATAAAAGTTTCATCATTGAAGCGGTAAAATTCACTATCATTTGAAATCAAAAATCATGCATGTCCATTAAAATTCCATCTATCGATTAGCTTTTAAGACAAAGTTAGGTGGATGGCCATTTAAATGTTGGTCCTTGCATGAGTTCTCAAAATATAGTGGCAAATACTGTTTTAAAGCAAAAATATCATCACAACACAGCCCCCTATTGCATGAAATCGTAATGGAGGGCTGTGTTCATTCTATTTTAGATGTCCTAATAGCATGATCATATCCAGGACATTCTTATTTATTTGTTGGCAAAAAACTCCTCTGCCTTTTCTAAATATACTTCTTGGTCCGGTGTTAAATCGTATTCCTCAACGATAGCATCTACTGGGCAAACTGCTAAACATGCACCACAATCTATGCAAATGTCTGGATCTATATAAAATTGGTCAGGACCTTCCTCAATACAATCAACAGGACAAACACTGACACATTCCCCTGCCTTTTCACCTTGGCATGGTTCTAAAATTACAAAAGCCATCTATGTATACCTCCTTCATAACTATTATTCTCATATTACTTATGATAAATTAAATCTTACTTACATCATAACCGAAATAAGCTATAATAGTAAACTGATTAAAACAAAACTTCTTTGAAAATTAGATAAGCAGTAGTACATCGCAAACTATCTCTATTTGTTTGACAGAGATTGGGGTCTGACCCCCAACCTCTAGCCTATTTTTTCAATTTTGCTAGCGCCTCGGCAAATGGGTTGTTTTTAAATCCTTCGTCTTGTTTCTTCAAGTAACGATTTACATCTTTACGAGATACGTGGTTTTTCTTTTCTTTTTGTCTACGTTGATTAAAGGTGGACAGTTTTTCACGGTGACCACAAACGCATGTAAACATCTGCCCTTCCCCTTCACCACGTAATTCCATACGTTTATGACAGTTTGGACAACGTGCGTTTGTTAATTTTGCAATGTTTTTACGGTGACCACAGGCACGATCTTGGCAAACGAGCATGCGACCGTTACGGTTGCTAATCTCCAACATGAGCTTGCCACAATTTGGACATTTCGTGCCAGTTATATTGTCATGCTTAAACTTCTCATCCGTCTCTTTAATTTCATGGACAATTTCTTTTGTATAATGTTTGATTTCTTTCATAAACTGATTTCGTTTTAAACGACCCTCGGCAATTTGACTTAGTTTTTGTTCCCATTCAGCAGTTAAGGCTGGAGAACGTAAGTCTTCTGGTACGAGCTCTAATAATTGTTTTCCTTTTGAAGTGAGATAAATATGTTTACCTTTCATTTCCATTAATGAACTACGAAACAATTTATCAATAATATCTGCTCTTGTTGCGACAGTACCTAGTCCACCTGTTTGTTGCAATGTTTTTGCTAATTTCTTTTCATCCGTTTCCATAAATTTAGCGGGGTTTTCCATTGCTTGTAAAAGTCTACCCTCTGTAAAACGCTCTGGTGGCTTCGTTTGTCCTTCTGTTATATGATTTGTAATATCCGCTATAACAGTTCCTTGCTCTAAGTTTGGCAAATTACCATTATCTGTATCCTCGTCTTCTTCCATTCCACGATTATACACCGCTTTATATCCTTGTTTTTTGACAATATTTCCACGTACAGTGAACATTTCATTCCCGATTTTAGCAATGATTGTCGTTTGTTCATATTCGTATGGTTCTGAGAGTACAGCCAAAAATCTTCGTACAACGAGATCATAAATTTTGCGTTCGTTTTGATCAAGGTCTGCTAATATTACCGGTTGTTCTGTAGGGATAATCGCATGGTGATCACTTACCTTGGCGTTATCTACTACTGATTTTGGCAGTTTCCAATCCTTCCTTTGCAATACTTTTTTGGCAAGCGTTGCATATTGGTCAACGCCGCATGCTTGTAATCGATCTGTTAAGGTTGGTACAATATCCGTCGTGATGACACGTGAATCTGTACGTGGATACGTAAGAACTTTATGATGTTCATATAATTTTTGCATAAGATTGAGTGTCTGTTTTCCAGAAAACCCAAAAATACGGTTTGCATCACGTTGTAGTTCTGTTAAATCATATAACTGTGGTGAAAATTTCTTTTTGAACTGTTTCTCTACTCTTTCCACTTTCATAGACTTTCCTTGAAGCTGTTGTAGCCGTTTTTCCATATGTTCTTTTGAAAAACTGCGTGTATTTCCCTTTTGGTCTTGCCATGTTAGCATGAGTCCTCGTTTTGTCTTTGCTTGTAAACCGTAATATGTGCGAGGTGTAAAGTTCTTTATTTCTTCTTCACGTGTTGCGATAATTGCCAATGTCGGTGTTTGTACACGACCGGCAGAAAGTTGTGCATTAAACTTTGTTGTTAATGCTCGCGTTGCGTTTAGCCCTACATACCAGTCCGCTTCTGAACGTGCAATAGCAGATTCATATAAATGTTCATATTGCTTTCCTAGTTTCAAATTTTTGAAGCCATCACGAATTGCTTTGTCTGTTACGGATGAAATCCAAAGACGTTTAACTGGTTTTCTAATATGGGCCTTTTCTATAATCCATCGGGCAACTAGTTCCCCTTCACGACCAGCATCTGTCGCAATAATAATTTCCCCAACATCTTTTCGAGTTAATTGCGATTTTACAGCATTAAATTGCTTACCTGTTTTCCGAATAACAATTAATTTCATTTCATCTGGAAGCATTGGTAAATCCTCTAACTTCCACGTTTTATATTTAGGATCATAAGCTTCTGGATCCGCAAGTGTCACAAGATGACCAAGTGCCCACGTTACAATGTATTTATTTCCTTCTAAATAGCCATTTCCTTTACGATTACAGCCCAAAACACGGGCAATATCTCGAGCTACTGAAGGTTTTTCAGCTAATACTACGGTTTTACTCATATTTGAATTCCTTTCCATAAACATAATAAAAAAACAGATTCATCTTATATGTTAACTTTAGCATACTTTTTTTATTTACTAAATGAAGACACTTCTAACATTGTCAATTTGAAGATACTGGAATACTCCTATATTTGCCTCACCAATAATAGCATTAGACTTTTGTAGCCAATCATCTAACCTACGCATAAAATATAGCGCGTCATCACCGTCTTCGTACTTGAATAGGTAATTGGTTCGTTCTAGCAATTCATATTGGATTTTTTCTGAGATGCCACCATGTAGGTTGCAGCCTATACACTCCCGTCTCCACTTCCATACAATAACGTATCAATGCCTAAGGTCGTTAACAAGGATAAAAAATATATTGATTCTATTTTTTGTACCAACAATTGATAGACGCTACCTAACATTCATTTAAAAATTAGCTTTATCTTCATTCTAGTATCATATTTCTTACTCCATTTGAAGAGTCTAATGCAAAGGATTTGGTGATATGCTTTATTATGCAGGTTTGTTATTTTTGGTTATCGCAGTAAGTATAGACGGATTTGGTGTCGGAATGACGTATGGAATGAGAAAAATCCGTGTTCCATTTTTAGGTTTATGTATTATCATGTCTTGTTCAGGTGCTGTCGTACTTTTATCCATGACATTAGGAGATTATTTAAAATCATTTATTTCGCCACATTTAGCTGAAGTTTTTGGTGGGATAATTTTAATTTCCCTCGGGATATTTTCTTTCATAAATGCAATCCGTTCACAACGAAACAAAGATAAAGAGGAAACAACAGTCGTTGACAGCATACACGGTAAGGAACAACATGGTAAATTTAAATCTGTAACCTCGGTATTTTCCACACCTGATAAGGCTGATTTGGATAGATCGGGTATCATTACAGCTGGCGAGGCAACTATTTTAGGTACTGCATTAGCTATGGATGCTTTTGGTGCAGGATTTGGCGCAGCTATTATTGGCTATGCTCCGTGGTTAACATCCATTCTTATTGCGATTATGAGCGGAGGATTTCTTTACACTGGAATTAAGCTCGGCATGATCCTATCTAAAAATAAACGACTGCTAAACCTCGCATTTATAGCCCCTATATTGCTCATTACAATAGGAGTGTTGAATATCATATAAGCATTCGTTAATGTGAATATCTTTTTAAAAGACTGAAACTACTATAATTGCTGAAGTGACCCGCAAAAGTTAGATTACTATTCTAATTTTTGCGGGCAATTTATTTATTCCAATTAAATAAAAATCGTGTCCTTTTATATGTAATCATACATGGAAAGTGTAATAGGTTAGGAGCAACTGCAGTCAAAACCCCGATTTATATAATCAGCTAGGGTTGCGAGAGCCCCACTGTTTCCATTCATACAGCAACTACTTATAAAATTCCCTCCACCACTACCTATTGACATCACAACTTATTATGTATATATTGTATATAATGTGTATACACAATACAATTTAATGAGGGATTGCAAATGAATATTTTAATCTCAAACACAAGTAAGGAGCCTCTTTTCCAACAAATTAAAGAGCAAATTAAAGAACAAATTTTTTCCGGCATTTTAAAAGAGGGAGATGCGCTTCCTTCCATGCGTATTCTAGCTAAGGAATTAAAGGTCAGTGTTATCACAACCAAACGAGCGTATGAGGAGTTAGAGCAAGATGGTTATGTCGTATCTGCTGTTGGAAAAGGGACATTTATTGCAGGACAGCAACCGCATGTACTTCGTGAATGGCAAGTGCGTGAATTTGAAAATGACTTAGAACTTATTGTTCAGCGTGGAAAACGAATTGGGTTAACGAAGAAAGAAATGATTCATTTACTTGAGATTTATTTTGAGGAGGATATGTGAATGAATATCGTTGAATTTCACAATGTGGCAAAGAAACGGAAAGATTTTTCAATTGAAAACTTATCTTTTTCCATTCCAAATGGATATATTACCGGGTTTATCGGACCAAACGGTAGCGGAAAGACAACAACAATTCAAATGATGATGGATATTTTACAAATCGATACAGGAGATATTAAGCTATTTGGCACAAGTCATAAAAATTACCGTATCAAACAAAAAATTGGCTTTGTTTATGATGATTTATATATGTACGAAGATTTTACAATTAAAAAAATGAAAGCCTTTATCGCACCACTATATGAAACTTGGAATGAAACACTATTTCAGTCCTATCTTAAAAAATTCCAATTACCTTTCACGAAAAAATTAAAGCACTTTTCCAAAGGTATGAAAATGAAATGTTCTCTTCTATTCGCTTTATCTCATGAACCGGAGTTTATTATTATGGATGAACCAACCGCTGGGCTTGATCCAATCTTTAGACGAGAACTATTGGATATTTTACAAGAGATGATGACACGAGAAAATCAAACTATCTTTTTGTCTAGTCATATTACAAATGATTTGGATCGTATTGCTGACTATATCATCTTCATTCATGAGGGAAAAATTTTGCTTCAGGCAAGTATGGAGGAAATCCAAGAACAATATCATATTGTAAAAGGCGAACGAAATTTATTAGACGCGGATACAAAAAGGCTATTCATTGGCTTCCAAGATTCAACTGTTGGATTTCAAGCATTGTATCGTGGTGATTTAACATTGTTTGATGACGTATCAGATCAGCTGATTTTTGAAAAGGCGACACTAGAAGATATGATTTATTTTATGACAAGAAAGGGGATATAATTTCCTATGGTACAAATGATGAAGCGAGATTATATGCTAAATAAAATTTACTTTTTCTTTATATTGATTGGCGTACCTATCCTTTATATTTTTCAATATATCCCTACTACAATGTTTATCGTGATGACGCTTGGTTTGGTTTTTAATGTATTTTTCTATGAGGATCGAAATCACGTAACAAGGGCAATAATAAGTATGCCGGTATCGACATCGCAAGCTGTTGTTGCTAGATACATTTTTATTACACTTACTGCAGTCTGTAATATGATGTACTTTGCTGCATCTAGTTCCATTATCAAACATTATCCAAATATTATTGTTGGGAATCCAGCTTCATTTCAGCCATTAACTATTTCGCAAGGGATTCTCACACTTCATATCACGTTCATATTACTTGCGATTTCTTTACCTTTTTATTACTATTTTCAATCTGCCTACAAAAGTTTAATCATACAAGGTATAGTCGTATTTTTAAGTACATTAGCTTTTATCATCTTCATCAATTCACGGGCATTAGGGGTACTAGCAAATATACCTGATTGGTTCATTGCGAAAGTTATGTTTTTCGTGGAAAATCCGAATATAACCATTGGATTTGGTTTTGTTATTTCAATCGCATGTCTCTATCTATCTTATATTATATCTTTTCGATTTTTTACAAAACGAGATATTATCTAATTTGGAAAGGATGGCCAATATGCTTCAATCTATAAAAGCGGATGTCATGTTAAACTCGCCCCTACAATATCTATTAGTTTTTTTCCTTGTAGGGATAACTTACTTTTTAACAAGTACCCCGTCTTTCATATTAATTTTCGCAATCAGCAGCTTTATCATCACGTTATTTTATTATGATCGTAAAAAACATACTGAATCCTTCTTTGTAAGTTTGCCACAGTCTAAATTAGCAATTGTAGCAAGTAGATATGTCTCTTTTTTTCTAATTTCATTGTCTCTCATTATATTTCAAACTGGACTTGGACATTTATTTTATTTCTTTGATTATCAAGCTATTTACGTATATGGTTGGAAAGATGTATGTATATTACTTAGTATGAGTGTGAGTATTGCAGCTATCATCATACCGATCTACTTTGCGATTCGTTCTTTTCTATTCTCGACGGTAGTCGTCATTGTTTTATTCTTTATAGGATTTTATGCTTTCTTGGAAATGTCTACCTATGCACAACCTATTGATGGTTTTATACAATTAAATAACTTAGAACCATCCATTATAATCTTACACTACATTCCAACACATCCCATCCTTATTTTATCAAGTGTAAATATAATTTTGCTCATTGCTTCCATTTACCTTTCAAATTGGCTTTTTACACGAAAAGATATTCGCTAAGGAAATATGTTGACAAATAAATGTTTATATGAGATTATAGTAAGGTTGCTGTAACATGTGAGTAGCTGGCATTCTGCATTTGTTTTTGAGGATGCTTATTCACTCTGGCGCGACTAAGGGGTCGCAGGGACGTTAGAGTAGGTAGGGCTAACGTTGCTTAAGTTAGAAAACGAGAGTGGAACTTTTACCGCGGTTAACGTTGACCTTTTTTATGAAGGTCCGATGAAAGTTCTTTATAAAACGTATAAAGAAAAATATAAAACGCTTCCCATCGTGTCTATGGGAAGTATAAAAATATACTTGTATGTTACATTGAAACAGTAGGGGCCCCTTTATTAGAGGCCCCTTTCCAATTTCAAATTGTAAATTTGATACATAGTGCTTTCCATTAGATTTCCATTCACTTTTCAAATCCGATCTCTTTGGTTACCACGTAAAAACTCTTAATCTTCAATATTATCAAAGTGAAAACTTGACTTATTATGATTCTTTGCTAGCATAGGAGTTGAATCGAATATAATAATTTTTCTACTAGGGGCGCCATATTGGCTGAGATAAATGTAAATTTAGCACCCTTAGAACCTGATCTGGTTAGGACCAGCGGAGGGAAGTAGATTTTTCTTAAAATAGCTTTGCGCCCTATTTGTGCACCTTGCTTTATTTTGTAATGCTTCCTTCTACTAGTCTTTAGAAAAAAAGATTAGAGGAGGATTTTTTTATGCAGTTTACTGATCAATTGAAGATGGCTACAAAAGATAGCTGGGAACAAAGTTTGAATCATCCATTTGTTCAAGGGATTGTAAGAGGAGATTTACCGCTAGATACTTTTAAGTATTATATTTTACAAGACATTTATTACTTAAAACATTACGGTAAAATTCATGCGATTGCGGCTTCACAAGCAGATGACTTTAAACTAACAGCAATTTTGGCGAAAAAAGCAAGCTCTACTGCTGAAGCTGAATTAACGGTTCACAATGAACACGCAGCAATTTTAAATATCACGCAAGACGAGGTGGGAAACTTTAAACCTGCTCCGACAGCTTACGCATATACATCTCATTTATACCGTGCGACAATGTCCGGGAACTTAGCTCATACTGTCGCGGCAATGCTACCTTGTTATTGGCTATATGCTGACATAGGTAAGAAAAATGAAAACGCTACACCTGAACCGGATATTTATCGTAATTGGATTAAAATGTATGCAAGCGACTGGTTTCAAGATGCAACAAGCGAAATGATTGACATGTTAAATACACTTGTTGCAGACATGAATGAAAAGGAGAAAGAAAAAGTAAAAGAACAATTTGTTATTGCAAAAGAATACGAACTCCATTTCTGGGAAATGTCTTACACAAAGGAAACATGGTTATCCAATAAAAAATATACTTGAATATAAGATCAGGGAATCTAATAGTTAGTACTTTAAGTAACTGCGGTGTATGTTATGTGTTGAGGTTGGTAGGCTATAGAAGCCACACTCGCAAAAAGCGAAAAATTCTACAGAAGCGATATTTTAGCACTTAATCAGACGGGAGTATGTCTAAAAAAATAAGCTGGTGATAGGCCAGCTTATTTCTATTTGTTCTGCGTTTTGATTATAACCTAACATGTAGTTATTTACGCTTACGCTTGTTTTTCTTACCATCTAGGTTAAGAAATTCACTTTCCTCTGAGATCTCCACATCATGTTTTGGGCTCGTGTCATACTTATTCGCGATATTTTTCTGTTTTCCTTTATCTCTTCGACGATTTTTATTTTCCTCAGACATCGTAATAGCCTCCTTTGCATGTTTACTATGTCCTTTTATAACGAAAATTATTATTTTACCAATAGATGATAGCGTAAAGTATCTCATAATATGGTGTGGACGCAAATTCACTTTTTATACAGAATATCAAATTGATCCTAAAAAGCCCGAATTTCCCCATTAAAAAAAGAGCACACTTTAATATTACATGCACTCTTTTTCCATTCATATTTACTTCATTATTTAAGCAGTTGCACCTTGGAATGAATCGACAATGGAAGTAATAATAAATCCAATTGCAGATGCAAATAGGAAAGCTATTCCCCAGCCACCGAGGCCTGCCCCCATAATTGTTACCTTTCCAATCACGGTTGGAATTGTTACTAATATAATACCAGTACCAAAAATAACCATTGCAGGGTAATAAGGTAAGTATTTTGCTTTGCCTGCAGCTTTTGTTAAGACAATTCCAATTAAAACTAATACCGCAGCCATTACTGCCCCTATGATGACAACAGACTGTACCAAAGTATCACCTCATAATTATTCTATGTATTAATGATATTTCACTCCTTATAGTCTACATTTTCAAGTTGATAAAGTCAATAAAAACAAGGTATGCACGTTGTTTATGCTAAAAGCTATCTTGAAAAACATAGTAATTGTTTCGAATTATTTGAATACAATTGAAGTAAAGTATATTATTTGGTCTCATACACATACCCCACCACGTTGTATAAAGCCCATAACCTAAGTTCCGTCATTTTGTAAACGATTACATCATAAGGAGATGATAAAAAAATAATAGCATTTACTTGTTAACTCGTCATTTATAACAACACTTCATGGCCAGGTAGCGCCAATGCATGAAGTGAACACGAAATGAAAGATCAACAAATCACGTGAAAAAAATCTATTCTTTAAAGGGAGGGAATCTTTAGTATGAAGAAGCATTTTATTTACCAAATTATTGGCGCCTTTATATTAGCTATAATTGTTGGGGTCATCTTTGGTGATAACTCAAAATACGTACAACCACTTGGCGATTTATTTTTAAGACTTATTAAATTTATCATCGTTCCTTTAATTCTTTCTACTATTGTTGTCGGTGTAACTGGTGCTGGTGATGTAAAAAAACTAGGTCGCCTAGGTGGTAAAACAATTACGTATTATCTTGTAACGAGTTTCATTGCTATCTCACTTGGAATTTTAGCTGGAATTATTTTTTCTCCAGGAACTGGAACAGATTTAAACGTAGAATCTACAACGACGGAAGTAAATGAAACAGAAGGTGTCATCCAAACCTTGTTGAACATTGTACCAACAAACCCGATTGAATCTTTAATGACTGGCGATATGCTGCAAATTATTTTCTTTGCCATATTTTTAGGAATTGGCATCACCCTTGTTGGTGAAAAGGCAATACCTGTGCAGCGCTTTTTTGATGGGTTAGCAGAAGTGATGTATAAGATTACTGGCATTGTGATGAAATTAGTTCCGCTTGGGATTTTCGGACTACTTACACCAATTGTTGGTGCATATGGGTTATCTGTATTAATGCCACTAATGAAATTAATCATAGCTATGCTTGTCGCATGTATCGTTCATGCAGGAGTAGTCTATTCTGTTGCAGTTAAATCTTTAGGGAAAATGAATCCATTACAATTTTTCAAAGGGATATTCCCTGCTGCTACTGTAGCGTTCAGTACGTGCTCCAGTTCAGGAACACTGCCTGTTACAATGAAAAATACCGAAGAAAACCTTGGTGTATCAAAAGAGACTTCTAGTTTTGTGCTACCACTTGGCGCAACAATTAATATGGATGGAACCGCCATTTATCAAGGAATTTCGGTTATGTTTATCGCGCAATACTTTGGTACGGGATTAACATTTGCGCAGCTCCTCACTGTTGCCCTAGTTGCAACACTTGCATCTATCGGTACTGCCGGTGTACCAGGTGCTGGATTAATTATGCTAACGATGGTTTTAACAGCTGTTAATCTACCGCTAGAGGGGATTGCATTAATTGCTGGAATTGATCGGATTTTAGATATGATGCGGACATCCGTGAATATTGTTGGAGATGCATCAGCTGCAGTTGTCGTGGAGCAATCAGAACGAAAATATGATTCCGTTGCATCATAATATTGGATTTTGTATTATATTGTCGTCTTCGTAAAGTGAAACAACAACGGGCTTCCTTTTGCCGACATAAGGAATTGTAAGCCTCGTATGCAAAACTTTACAAGGGAGATTTGGGTTAACATTTTGTTAGCCCTTTTTTATTATTTAGGAGACATTTTTTAAAGAAGGCACGGAAAATATCCGGGTTTAAGTTCTGCCCTATTAATTTTGCGAAATATTACAAGGTCATATTTTTTTGCTTGCAGGATATTGTAAGTTATTTGTCGAATGTTACAAGGGTTAGGGCTTGCGAATTTAGTCGTGGGAGTCTCAAACACTAGCACAAATCTGTGCTTTTCAATTTTGGAATAAATCCCAAGAAGACCATGAAGCTGCATGGAAAGATTACATACATTTATGCAATCTCGGAGGATTTAAACCTTTTCTAGGACTTGTTGACAGTGCTAATCTTCTATCACCATTTCATTTGAAGAAGGCACTTTAGTAAATATCATCAGTTCTATTGAAACTTGGCTTAACCAAGTAGATGATCAAGCATTATAATAATGAAAACCGCCTCAGTAGAAACTTTTAGCAAAAGTTCCGTCCACTGTGGCGATTTTTTTATCTTTTAGTACGATAACAGCATATTTATTAGAACAAATGTATACGCGTAACTTTAGTAGGAATTTTTATCATTTAAAGCGTTGTTCATTTCCTCTTTTCCTTTTACACCAACTAAAGTTTCATGACTTTCATGGGAAAGGAAAACATGATGATACTGCACCTTGTTGGAAGCATGACCTTTCGATGGTTGATATGCATCCCATGAAATAAGATTTTCTAATAACAATGCCAAGATGATTCCAACTAATAAACCATTACTTATAAGTGGTTGCATGAGCTTTGGTAATGATTCAAAATACACAGGTGGCATAGTCATTATAACAATACCGACAAATAATGGGATTGCTGTTCGATACACATTTACCGTATTAAATTCTACTTGTTTGAAAAAATCCGATGCTGCATTAAATAACTGTAAATATGCAACAAATAGGACGGCACTTCCGACACTTAGTGGCATGAGAGAAAAGAAGTAACCAATTGTCGGAATACAGCCCATGATAAAAAACATGACCCCACCGATAATAAATGGTAAACGTCGTACATCATTCGTCTGCTTTAAAAATCCGATAGAAGACACATAAGGTGCATAGGGAACAATTCCTATGCACGCTGCACATGTATTTATCAAGCCTGTTAATACAAATGAATTGCGATATTCTTTATCGTTTGTCTGTTTTTGAAACATGGAGTCCGTTCCTTTTAGTGCACCAAATGTATTAGACATATTTAATAATCCCGTCACAATCACAGTCACAATAATGCCAGTATTCCATGTTGGCCGACCGAGTGGAAAAAGCGTGAATTCTAATTGCGATGTTGTACTGAGTCCAGTCGGTGTACCAATCATAACTTCATACATCCCCCAACCAATAAAAATACCAATAAGTAAACTGTACTTTCGAATATGTGTTGGTGCTTTTACACTAATGAATATAACAAAAGTTGCAATGACGATGGATAGCAATGCAATTGGAACTTGTATGTTAGCTTGGGCTGCATCACTTTCAAAAGGAATTCCTAACATTCCTTTCATAAAAATAAGGATTAATTGGCAGCCGAATAAAAACATAAAGACTCCCATCACTGTAGGCTTGAATAGTGTGGCCAATTTAGGTCCGAGTCCTACTAGGCCTATCAAAATAGTAATTAAACTAGATAGCAAAATACCAACTGCTAAACTACCACCAAGCTCTGTTAAAGGCATTCCTTGCGCAGCCGCTGTTGTCGCTAATGTTAAAATGACTCCCCACCATAAACCTGATTGTCCTTCCATAATTGGTCGTCCGTGCCCAAACAATGCTTGCAAAAGACAGGCAATCCCTGTCACGATAAATGAAAGTTGTAATAATAACACAACCCGCTCACTCGGCAAGTGAAATGCTGCACCTACTGTAATTGGGATTACAACGATATTGGAAAAAATAAAAAAGAGCCATTGTAAGCCCGAAATCCAAACATCTGATTTTGTTAATTCTTTCACTTTTATCACTTCTCCCTACAAACAGTTAACCCGCGATAAAACAATGAACATGATTTTTTTTATTCATCATATTATTAAATTATGACATAGTTTGAAACTGGTTCAGCGTCATTTTTTTATAAACTACGCAAATGCAATTCATTTTAAATGTAGCATTACAAAAACATTAAAATATAGCACAATTACATTAAAATAACATGACATAAACAGTGTATAATAAACCTTCTCATCAAGCAAATACGCTACAAACTGATATAGACCTTTTCATTTCAACACTATCATCATGAACTCCTTATCAACGACATGATATAATGAATAAAACCAGGCGTACAGCGATAAAGAGTCGTGTTATATCTAGGTTATCTAACTATTAAACTGTGAATAGATTTAACTCATTTGGAAAGATCATTGCATTTAATTACTCCGAAAAAGGGGAATCTCATATGCATTGTGCAAATTGCGGAAAGACTTTTGAAGAAAAAAGCCGTTTTTGTTCTTATTGTGGTTTGAAAGTTCCTAAACGTAGACGTACGTTACTCATTTTTTGGGGCATAACCGTCATGTTTATAAGTTTTTACTTGTTGAGCAACATGGGTAATCTGTTGCATACGAATAAAACCGCTATCCATCACACAACACTTCAAACTAGTGTGCATCATTTTTTTAAGGATACGTCATCATTAGGTTTCAAGCGAATATTTGCAAATGATCAACCACAACCTTATACAGATCTGATTTCGCAAGCACAAGAAACAGTCTACACCGTACTAACAGCATATAATCAAGGGTCTGGCTTTCTTTACAATGAAAATGGTATTGTCATCACAAATGCCCATGTTGTCGAAGGAGAAGTACAAGTCTTTGTAAGAACTTCGGATGGTGATGAATTTCTTGGTACTGTAATCGGCTATTCAAATGAAACAGATATTGCAGCCATCCAGGTACCACGTCTTATTGGCGTTCAGCCATTCTCTTTAGAAACAGCAAACAAACACGAAATCGGCGAAGAAGTGATTGCCCTCGGCAGTCCGCACGGTTTAGACAATACCGCAACATTAGGATATATTACAGGAAAAGACTATCATTTTATTATCGGCTTTTATCAATATAACGACTTATATCAAATATCAGCTCCAATTGCAGAAGGTAGTAGTGGTGGTCCTTTAATTTCCAAGCGGGATAAAAAGATTATTGCAATAAATGCTGCTAAAAGTCTTGAAGATGAGACAGTTGGTTTTAGTATCCCACTGTATACAGTGCAACAACTGATTCAAGATTGGCTTGATAATCCCATGTCAGAAGATGATGTAATTGAAACATTTTATCGTGCAGCAGGAAATTGGTTCTTTCAAAGTAAACCAACTGATAAACAATCCTTTCAAGATGATACTAATTCTGACGCTCAATCGGATTATTTTTGGCATGATAAAGGACATAATGAAGCGGGATTTACTCACTTTTTGAGTGATGTTTGAAATATATGGACCAAATTATTTGAATAGTCATAAGGGTTAATTTGAATAGAGAATACCAGACAGAATTTAAACATACGAGAGTTAAGGTCACGAGTGTGTCCACGTGGCCGCTACATCATTTTTCAATAAGAAGAAACAGTTATAAATGCCAGGCAAAACATATTTTATCAACAATAAAAAGGGTATTGAACTCGCCAATAACCCCCTTTTTGAATCAAGTTGCCGCATATTTTCTTTTATTATACCAACCACAATTACAACTCTCCCCCAAACCTTACACATCAAAGTTTACAATATACTTGTTAATCTCTGTATTATAAAAGGCAACAGAACATTCCACCACACGTTCATTAATATCAAAACTATACCTTGTTCGTTGTAACAAAGGTTTCAAATCAACATTTAAGATTTTGGCGATCCGTTCATCTGGTACTTCTACGCCAAATTCATCTTTAAACCGATTAAATTTAACTCCTTGCTGAAATAAAATCTCATATAAAGAATTTAATAATTGTTCCTGTTCATTTGGTAGTTTGATTGACTGTGAAATGTAATGCTTGAAATGAATGTATGGTTTTTCATCTAATGTATATAAGCGTTCAATACAGTAACATGTATCCCCAAAGAGTTTTGCTAGTTCAGTTCCAGCCTCAGGATGTACGATTGATAATGATGCAGATGCCTTTTTCAAATCATGTCCTTCAGATATTAAGTACTCTGAAAATCTTTGTCCCTTCGACAGCTTGGAAACCGCATGATTATCTAATACAGTTGTACCAATGCCACTTCGTTTTTCAACATAACCTTGTAATGATAATTGCTCTACTGCCTTCCTTATCGTAATCAAACTGACATCAAATTCATCTTTCAATTCCGGTTCAGAAGGAATAAGTGTATTTTTAGGGTACACACCATTAATAATACGTTCTTTCAAAATCTCTTGCACTTGCATATATAAGGGACCTTTTTTTAAAGATAATTTCATAGTATTTCTACCTTTCTATTTGTACTTCATTATTATTCATAAAGGACCATACTTCATCTTCTGTACAAATAGGCGAGTCACCGTAAGTTGTATGTGCTAGGACAGAAGCAACTGTAGCAAATTCAACAAGCTTCTCATGAGGATATCTTTCCACTAATCCATGAATGACACCACTTGAAAACCCGTCACCAGCTCCGAGTCGATCCAATATCTTTAATTTATATTCACTTGAAAAATGTATTGTTTCATCACGATAAATAAATCCTTGTAGCCATTGTCTATCTTTCATTAAATCATTTTTTCTCATTGTTCCAGCAATGGTATGAATCGCAAATTTTTTAGCAACCTTAGGAATTAAATCTTCAATTTGTTTTTGTTGCTCTGTTTCTGATGTTTCCATATTCAATATATATTGTGCATCTTTTTCCGCCATAAAACAAATATCCACATATTGTAATAGTTCCTTATAATATGGTCTTGCTTGTTCATATTGATTATCCCATAATTTCGGTCGATAATTAAAGTCGAATGCAACAGTAATTCCTAATTGTTTTGCTTTCTTTGCAATTGCTAATACACTTTCACGCGTTTTATCCGAAATTGCTAAAGCAATACCACATAAATGAATAAGCGATGTGTCTAGCAATAACATTTCTAAATCATATTCCGTTATGGAGGCTGTACAAAAGCTACTTTCATATCGATTCGAATACGTAACCTTTGTTGGTCTTGGATGAAAGCCATTCTCTAAAAAGTACATACCTAAATATTCTCCACCACGAATAATATCTGTTGTAGTAATTCCCAAAGAACGAATATACGCACTCGCTGCATCACCTAAACTATTATTTGGTAATTTTGTAATCATCGCAGTATCATGACCGTACTTACTTAGTGCACTCAAAATATTAACACCTGTACCGACATATAATACTTGTAGTTGACGTGCTTGTTCTAATTTCAAATAGTTTGGCGCCTCTAAACGCATCATGACTTCACCGAAGGCTTTTATTTTACCATCTACGATCATTTCTGTCCTCACCCAACTTTTTTCATTATTTTATAAAGTTGCGCCACATCTTCTAATCGTGTGTCACCAGTTTGCTTATCAATAATGGAAGAGTAAACATGTGGAATTACTTTTGGCACACCTGCATCTAATGCAATACGGACAATCTCCTCAAAGTTATGCAGATCAATTCCGCCTGTCGGTTCCAATGCAAACTGTTCCTTTCCACATACTTCAGCAATATATTTATAATGTTCGCGATGCTGCATCCCGTTAAGTGGAAATAGTTTAAGCGAGTTACCACCCATCTCTTTAATTAACGAAATTGCAGTTTGGATAGGTATGTTCGCACTTTCTCTTTCGGAAGAAAGCGGGCCAGTTGCAATATTGACATAGCCTATTTCTTCAGTAGGCTTCACTAGCCCATTAATAAAAGCCGATTTATTCTTTGTACTACAACGTGTATAACCAACAGCTGAAAAGACCTGATTAATATGAGCAACTTCTACTTCACGACTAATATGTGCAACCATTTCCGCTTGTTTCGGGTTACCAGAACCAAGTCCTAATGATATTGCACCTTCGACAGCATTAGCATACGTTTCTATACTATGAACAGCCTGCTCAACAGATGTATATGCACTTGATAAAAGACCAATGATGACATGTCCTTCCGTTGCTTCATAGATTTCCTTTGCATTTTCAACATGGTTTGCCAGAACATTTAAACAAAGTTTATCATGATAAAAATATGGTTCCACGTCTTACCCCTCCATTATATGTTGTATTCGTTCCACGATAGTTTGTATATCTTGTATTTGCAAAGAACGTGGATCAATATCAAAATATCCTTGTGCGATGCCATAATCTCTTGTATAAATTGCTTCAGGGCCATTTTTCAATAAATTGACAACATCTTGTGCTGACTTTGCTTCATTTTCACCTATTGTAATGCGTGCACGATGAATATTTCGCTTTGCTTCATCTTTAAGTATGGATACCGTCACACCTTCAATTTGATTTAAAACGGTTATTGGTTGTAACAACTCTAATTGCTCATCTGCACTTCGCTCATTATTTGGGTATTGTTCCATTGCTTTTAGTAAACCGAAAATAGCCTCTTTGCCAATTTTCATCGCTCTTCCTATCCCAACTTGATGGTTACGAACATATTGAATAAACTCTTTCTTTCCAGCTAAAATTCCCGAGGTTGGCCCCTTTAAAGCTTTTGAGCCACTAATAATATATAAATCTGCTTGTTTACGATGATCATAAAATCCTGTTTCTGCAGCAGCATCAACAATGAGTGGAATTTCTTTATGCTGTAAAAGAGAATACACTTCAGCTAATTTCGGCATATTGTTTTGTTGGCAATAATGTGATTGCACATAGACCATGGCAACTGTTTTATCTGTTATTGCTTTTTCAATATCTGCTAATGTACAGCCATTCTCATTTCCTACTTCCTTCACCATTCCCCCACCCAAATGAATCATTGTCTTAATAGGGGCGCCGTAATCGATTGCATGCCCAGTCATGATTAATACTTCTCGGTTTAACTCAAGGTCTGCATCATGTAACCGATGGACTGCTTCTTGTGAATCCTTCGTAATGAGACTAGCAACACTCTGTATGATGGCTGCCGATGCACAATTTGTTAAAAAAGCTGCTTCCGTATGTAAATATTGTGCCACAACTTTCCCCGCTTCCGCATGAAGCTGTTCCATTTCGAAGTAGTGCTGTCCCCCATGTTTCATCGCGGAAACTACTTCGTCTGATAAAGTGGATACTCCTAATTTCGTCATACGTCCACTAGCATTAATAACGTAACGCAAATTTAATTTATTCACACTCATAATATTCACCACCTATGATCACAGCGTATGGCTTTATCCGAACAGGGCTTACTAATATATTTCCTACTGAATCAATTAATGTTGTCTCTGCTTGTTCTATTGTAAAAAATGTTAAATCCGCAACCTTTCCAGGAGCTAATTTACCTAGAATTGGCTTATGTAATATATTCGCAGGGACTTCCGTTACACTCCTTATCACTTCTTTTAAATCATAACCTAAGGCTAAAAACTTTGTTAATGTTGTGGCCATATTATACACAGGTCCATATTTGCGATTTTGATCATAAATATCTGTACTTATACTATCGAAGAAGACATCCATTTCCTTCGCTTTTCTAGCCATATGGAATGAAAAACTTGATGTTCCATGACCAACATCAAGATATACCCCTCGGTTCATTGCCGCTTCTACTGCAGGTTTTAGTATTCCGCCGTCATAAAAAATATTATTTCCTTCTTTCTCATGAAAACAATGGGTGATAATATCACCTTTTTTTAATAACGATACAATATCTTCTAAAGACGGAGGAGCACTGCCAATATGTACCATTAAAGGTTTATGTAATCTTGTGCTAAATTCCCGTGCACTTTCTAATGGCTTTATCCCATTACTACCTACAACGCTTGCGCTCATTCTCGCTTTCATACCAACGATAAAATCTGGGTATTTTTTACAGGCTTCATTAATCCCTTCAAACGATATATCATCTAAATTGGCTAGCTCATTCCTCACTTCAAGCCCAATACGTGAAATATTTATAAATGCCAAGACATTGGTTATACACTCGTTCGCAATATCATATAATTCATGGATTGTATCTGCTCCAGAACTTCCCGCATCTACTACAGTCGTTACACCTGTTTTATACCCAATTTCATCTGGATGTGAGCAATAAGGTTGGAACTTCGGAAAGGCATGCGTATGTAAATCAATCCAACCGGGGGAGACATAGACATTTTCGGGTACATGAATCATCTCTCCCCCTTGTATAGGTTTTTCCGATATTTGCTTGATTTGACTATTTTCTATGACGATATTTTTTCTTTCTCCAGTTACTAATTTGACTCCTTGGATGTTTATCATATGCTTTGCTCCTTCGCCACTCCCTAATCCGCTCATTTATTCAATTAACCTTCGTTATATTCATACATTTGAAACGTTTGGGATACTGCCCATGATGTGAATAAGGCTGTTACACTCCCCCCGAAGAAAAACAACAGGGCCGGAATAGAAATCCACGTTGTATAGTAAACAATTCCTGTAACACATAATATAAACACCGTTAGGATTGGGTGTTTAATCCCAATAATGAAAGGCCATTTTAAGTAATCGATAAATTTCAACTTAAAGTGAACAAATATTGGAAAAAAGTAAATAACTACTACAATATATATCACAATCGTTACCAATACACTAAAACTTACAATCTGATAAACAATACTATCCTGTAAACGTAGTATATTAAATTCAATGATTAATAAATAACCAATCGCAAATAATATCATTCCAATACCGTTTGTCTTGAAAAACTCTGTCCGATACGTTTTCCAAAAGGTTGAAAATATCGGAATATCTTCTTGGCCTTGTTGCCATTTTCGGATGACTGCAAACATTGCTGTCGTTGCAGGCATAAATCCAAAAAGAACAAGGCCAAATATTGTAAACAGTACCCAACAAAAGTTTAAATAGGCAAGTCGCATTGTCCATAGTGAAAAACGATAATAGCCACCAACAAATCCACTCATCTATTTACCTCCTTTTGTACGTTTATCTATCCTTTACTCTTTTACAGAACCGATTAACACACCTTTTACAAAGAAGCGTTGTAAGAATGGATAAACGATTAACAGTGGTAATGCAGAAACAATAATAACCGCATATTTGACGAGAGATGCTGTTTTCACCTGATCAGCAAATGATTGGGCAGCTCCTGCAATTGATGCCGCACTGTCTGCACTTACTTCATTCAAAATTAATATTTGTCGTAAAATCAATTGTAATGGATATAGATTTTCATCCGACAAATAGATGAGTGCACTGAAATATTGATTCCATAGAGCGACCGCATGGAATAAAGCCATAACCGCAATAATTGGTAATGACAATGGTAATACAACTCTAAGGAATAAATAAAAGTCACTTGCACCATCTATCTTAGAAGCTTCGACAAGTTGATCTGGTATCGTTTGTTGAAAGAATGATCGTGCAACCAAAATCGACCATGCACCAACTACACCGGGGATTACAATTGCCCACATCGTATTTACCATATGTAAATTTTTTACGACTAAGTAAGTTGGTATTAATCCTCCATTAAATAACATCGTAAATAATATTACCCAAAGGAAAAATTTCTTCGCCATTAATTCCTTACGTGATAAAGCATATGCTGCTGGTAGTAGTAAAAATAAGTGAATACAAACCCCTACAAATGTATACAAGATTGTATTACGATACCCTACCCAAATTGCCTTGTTCTTAAATACACGAATAAAACCATCGAATGTAATATCAACTGGCCACAACCACATTTTCCCCGTATTTACAGCATGAGGATCACTAATGGATGCACTTACAACAAAAATAACCGGATAAATAATAATGAGTGTAACCAGGAGTACGAAGATAGTATTTAATCTATCAAATGCCCGGTCTGATAACGTAAATCTAGCCATCATGTAACCCCCTTACCATAAACTATTTTCACTTACTTTACGTGCAATCTGATTTACTGTGATGAGTAACACGATATTAATTGCTGATTCAAATAAACCTATTGCCGCCGCAAAGCTATATTGTCCTTCTAAAATACCTGTTTCATATACAAAAGTTTGAATAATATCTGATGTTTCCGAGTTTAAATTGTTTTGCATAAGTAGTACTTTCTCAAATCCAATTTGCATAAAGTTACCGATATTTAAAATGAATAAAATGACAATTGTCGGCATAATTGATGGTAAATTGATGCGCATAATTCGCTGAAATCTAGAGGCACCATCTACTTTTGCTGCTTCATGTAATTCTGGATTTACGCCAGCTAATGCAGCTAAATAAATAATTGTTCCCCAACCTAATGATTGCCACTGACCTGACCAAACATATACATGTCTAAACCAGTCTGGACTCGTTAGAAAAGGGATAGGATCCATTCCTAACCAACGAATGAGATGGTTAATAATGCCAGTGTTCGGATCTAGAAATGCAACTAGCATTCCTACCACAACAACGACAGAAATAAAATGTGGTGCATATGTAAGCGTTTGTGACCATTTTTTAAATGGACCATTTCTTAGTTCATTTAAAGATAGCGCAAAAATAATCGGTAATGGAAATAATATTAAGTTATACGCATTTAAAATAATCGTATTTTTTAATAGTCTCCAAAAGTAATAGGAATCAAAAAAACGCTCAAAGTGTTCAAACCACACCCACGGACTTCCTAGAATTCCGAGGTTTGCAAAATAATCTTTAAAAGCTATTTGTACCCCATACATCGGGACATAATGAAAAATAAAGAAATAAAGCAAAACTGGAGCGAGGAAAACATATAATTGCCAATTTCTCAGGAAATTTTTCCTTATTTTATAACCTCTTTTTTTACCTACACGCTGCTCCAACTCCATATTGTTTCCTCCTGTAAGTTCCAAATCTCACGAAATTGAAATCGTAATATTTTTTAATTACATATGGTGAGCAAGTCTGCTAACTTTCATTCATTTCTTATATATCTAGGTGGGATTATACATAGGTGGTATGCCATGAAATATCAAGTTATTAGATGAGCTTTTTACTATCGTACTTCACCAACATGATTAGCACTTCGTTCCCTTGCTTCATATTTATAAGGAGGAGGGCAAGGGGACCCCTCCTCCCTTTCAAATTTAAGGAATATTAATGATTAGCTTTCTTTGTATCTGTCATATGCAGTTTGATAGATTTCCATCAATTCGTCTAAACCTTGTTTTTCAATAGTTTCTACATATTCATCCCAAGTAGAAAGGTCTGCATCACCAGAAATAAATTTATCACGCATTTCTTCTACATACTTCGCAATATCTTGACCTTTTGATTGTAGGAATTTATTTTCATCAGCTGTAAAAGTAAATCTTGGCCATATCTCATCAGGTACAAATGGCTCTATTTTTTCTGCTGCTTCCATTGATTGAGGTGCTGATTCCCCACCTTGGAAAAAGTCTGCTTTAATGATTCCACTAATAGAACCAAGCCATGTTAATTGTTTCGCAATTGCTTGTTCAAAAGTCATGTCGCCTTCTGGATTTAAAATATGGTCCATATAAACTGCTTTACCATCTTTTTCTTCAAAAGTTTCCCCTTCAACACCCATATAATAAAGCTTTGCACCTTCATCGCTATAGAAATGGTCCATCCAACGTACTGTTGCCTCTGGATTTTTATTCTCGCTTGTTAAAACTAAGTTTGCTGGATCCCAAACAGAAGATGATAATTTATTATACGATTGATGACCTTGAGGTCCTTCTAATGCTGCAACACTATTATATTGTGAGCCAATTTCGTCCCCAAATAGTTCAATAGGATCATAGAAAATCATACTTGCATATAAGTTTTCAGACGCATTTGCTAAAAACTGTCCCCATTCAATCGAGAATATACTTTGTTCAATTAAACCTTCATCATATAATTTATGGATAAACTCTAACATTTGGCGATACTCATCTGTTGTAGCATAAAACCGTACTTTATTATTATCATTTGGATCTAAATCTAAGTTAGCGTTTGATGGTCCATGATTCATAACGCCAAATGAACCTGACAGCCACTGTACCAATTCTTGAATATGTGTTCCACCGTATGGAATCGTCTTTCCTCCACCGGCTGGATCCAATTCTTTAACTGCTTTTAAGTACTCATAAAACTCTCCAGTCGTTTCTGGAATCTCCATATCTAACTCTTTAAGCCAATCTTCATTAATCCATGGTCTTGCACTTAAACGTAGTGATAAGAAATCTTCTTCTATAAGAGATGGCATCGAATAAATATTTCCATCCGGAAACGTAATTGCTTTTCGAATACTTGGATCGTTATCCATTAAAGCAGTTAAGTTCGGTGCATATTTTTCGATTAAATCGTTTAACGGAAGGAAAACTTCTTGAGAACCATAACGTAACAAATCGGTATTAGGTATTTGTGCTAGGAAAAATGCATCTGGTAAATCTCCACCTCCAAGTGCAAGGTTCCTCTTTTCCTCCAAAGCATCTGGATTTTGTAGGTCCCATTTCACATTTATATTTGTATCTTCACTATATTTGTTCCAAATCAGAATGTCGTTCCAATCATTATCTTCGTTTTGAGCTGGTTTATTTGCAAAGAAAGTTAAATCAATTTTCTCATCTACAATTGGTAGCCCAGTCTCATTTACATTTTGTCCTGATTCGTCACCTTTTTTTGATTCATTTGTACTTCCTTTGTCACTACATGCGGATATTAACAAACTAAGAATAACAATCATAAGTAGCAGTAATCTCTTATTCAACTTCTTATTCAAAATAATCACTCCCCTGAATTAATTAATTTTTTCTGTAAATTCATGGTAGAAATTTGCTTATGAACATAAGCGATAATACGTATTGCAACTAATGCACCCCTTACTTGACAACCCTTTTCATCACCCCTTATATTTTTTCAGAAAGCGTTTTCAAGCTATATTCAAAATAATAATACTACTATTCTTTGTATAAGTCAATATAACATTATAATGTTTGTAACGAAATTTTTTTATGGAAATTTTCATTTCCATAATTTCACTAATTTCTCATCGCTAGATTTTAAATTTAGACATGTCTGGGGTACTAGATTTCTATTTTAATACTTGGACGCATACCGGTCTATTCAACTTATAACGTCCATTTGTTACTTCTAAACTACCATCTGACTGCCTTTTCATCACAACAAGTTCATGAGAATGTTCATTCGCTACAATCACATAATTACTATTTGGAAGAACTAGAAAATGTCTTGGCCAATTTCCCATAACCGAAATATCCGAGATTTTTTCTAATCTACCATCTTGTAAAACTTGGAAACTTGTAATCGAGTCATGCCCACGATTAGATGCAGATAAATATTTTCCACAACTTGATAACTGAATTTCTGCTCCATGACTCTTACCATGAAAGTCTTCAGGTAATGTTGCTATTTTTTGTTCAAGTTTTATGATCTTCTCATGCAAATCATAAGTATACACAAAAATAGTAGAACGATGCTCGTTTATGACGTACATCTTATTGTGCTGAGGATGGAAAGCGATATGCCTTGGTCCAGAACCTTGCGGCAAATCTTGGCTACACACGTCGATTAATTTCCCTTCTTCTTCCAAAAGCTGATAAAAGTATAGTTTGTCTTTTCCTAGGTCCGTCGCAACAAAATAGTTTGTGTTTGGAACATTTTTTATCATATGGACATGGGAAATGACGGAACTATCTACACCGTTATAAGCTTTAAAATCTGTTTCATTTTCTATTTCACCTGTGTCACGCAAACGGTGAACAATGACACTACCTCCACCATAATTAGCAGTAAATAAATGGGGCGTCTTTCCTCCGATTATGAGATGACAAGGTCCCCCTTTAGTTTGCTGGCGATTCATTTCTGTCAGATGATTCTGATGATGATCAATAGCAAAACTGATCACTTCTCCTTGGTCGACTTCACTAATTGCATAGAGACGGTCTGCTTTATCATTTACAGTTACAAATGATGGATTTTCCACGCCAGAAAATGATGATACATGATGAATAGCTTCTTCCGTTTCGTCAAATTTTAGCCAATGAATTGTTTCTTCATCACTATTACCATAACAACTAACAAATAGCTCATATTGCTTACTCATTGCAATCTTCTCCTTTAAAGAGCATTTTCAAAAGGGCGGTCTTACTATTTTTCATTACATGTATTAATAAATAGGGAGTACATGGAAAAATACGTTTGGTGATGCCATACGATAATAATAACTACACCAACCAAGACCTGTAGAGTTTTCTACCCCTGGTGAATAATATAATCTTTCTTGTTCTAGCTCATCGATTTTTTCAATTTCTCCATTCAAAAATTGCTTGATTCTATCGATTGCAGTATCGAGTCTATTAACTAATCCACCATAACGAATATCAATTACTTCCCAGCCAAATGGCTTATGCATTTGTAGCCATTGCGAGCGATGTGCATCACGTAATGATTTAACGCGTGTAATAATTTCAGGTAGTTGTTTATTCATGATTTCATTGAGTTCATCTACATTCCGTTCATCATATGCTTGTTTTAATTTTAGACCAATACTTGCCTTTAATGCTAAAACACGGCTTAGTTTTTCAGGAACAGCAAAAATATAATCTAATGGATTTTCCTTTTGTCTAGCATCACTAATTTCTTTTGCGACTTGATCATAATATGTCTGCAAATCTAATCCTTCGATATGTTTGTCAAACAGACCAAGTAATACATCTTGCCACAGTAAAAATTTAGAAGGATTCGTTTGATCTACATTATTCTCTTCTACACCTGGTGGCGTATCTAATTTATTTAATTGAACGAAAGAATCATAGTCGATACCTGTACAAAATTTCACACGTTGTTTTAATTTCTCTTCATCTAGTTTTTCAGCATAGGCGTGTTCCGCATAATATTGCAGTCCTAGTAAACCAACATAATAGTTACTCTCAAATCCATCATCGCCCCACATCGTAACAAAGACATCTGTTACACCATGTTGTTTACAGGATGTTAAAGCAGCTTCACTCGCTTGTAATGACAAGTGATAGTTCGGTACAAATGTATTCCATACCCACATACCTCCTGCAAAAGCTGGCATCTTCTGAAAACGCTTATGTTGCTCGATAATATGATGATAATGTGTCACATCTGTTTGGTTGTATTGCCAGTACATGAGTTGAATTTGCTTTGGCGTCTTTTCAACAATGTAGTCTGACAACTCAGTTGACTTATCGTAACGATCACCAGTATTATTAGCAAGCTTTAAAAACATGTCGCTCCACATCATCGCGTGTAAACCATACTTATCCGTAATTTCTAATACCTTTTCTAAATGCGTAACCATTAAATCAAATCTCGCTTTATATCCATGTTCATTTAAAAAGCGTCCTCTTCCAAGTTCTTCCGCTTCATCCATCCCAATGTGAATGCGCTTACTTCTAAATGGTGCTGTTACGGATTGAATCATATTATCAAGTAACTTGTATGTTGCTTCTTGTTCAAGCATTAAAGCACCACGAGTATCTTTATAATGATAAGCCGCATCCCACTTCAAAAATTCCTCTAAATGTGCAAGCGTCTGGATGCAAGGAATGAGCTCAATTCCGAACTGTGCTGCATAATCATCTAAAGCTTTTAACTCTTCATGAGAATATCTTCCACGCATATAACCGAAATATGGCTCATCTTTTATTTCATATGTGTCTTCCATATAAAGCATCGCACTATCTAACCCCATGACAGCAAGTTTGCGGAGGAGTTCTTGGAAAGCTTCGACCTTTAACACCGCATTTCGTGATAAATCGAACATTGGACCAACTGTTTGAAATTGTGGTGTCTCAGATAAGTGGAATGTTTCTTCCCCACTTTGCAGTTTTTCTAATAAAATACTAAAGGCCCGGAAGAACTGATTTTTCTTCTGGTACGTAATATGGGCCTGGCCATTATCATACGAAATGTGTATTTCATTCTCTTCATGTTGCTCACAGGTCAGCTCAATCTCCCCTGCTTTTGTTAATGTAAAATTGTATTCCTTTTCCAATGCTTGTAGTCCACTTAATAAATTATCATAATCACCTTGTAATTGTATGTTCATATCTTCACCCTTTTCCTTTCAATAAAAATTTTTATAAGAAATATCTTTCCCATTCTTAAACAGTTTCCACCCCTTTCATTATCAATATGGTAATTAGTAATTTTAAAAAAGTCAATATAATATAGATTATTCCGTAATAGGGTGAGCGGTTTTTACTCCATTTTAGGAAAACCCCTTCAGCATAGTAAAATGCTGGCACAAACAAACTATTTAAAGTCTAAAAGCCCTCTAAACACTATCGTTAGAAGGCTTTCAATGTATACATGATTATTCATATTTTCCCCTATACAGGTCTGACCGTTATTTCATTCACATTCACATACTCTGGTTGTGTCAAAGTATAGACAACTGCATTTGCAATATCTTGGGTAGCTAATTTCTTCCGCTCATTTCCCCACGTACTTTTGCTGCTTAATCTCGTGTCCACCATCCCCGGGGAAATATTTGTCACCCGGACACCTGTCTTCGCCAATTCTTTTTCCAAGCCCATTGATATCGCACGAACTGCAAATTTTGTTGCGCTATAAACAGTACTATTTTTTGTTACTTCAAATCCTGATACAGATGCAATGTTTATAAGATGACCCGTTGACCGTTCAAGCATCGATGGTAATACCGCGTGAATGCCATAAAGTACCCCCTTAATATTAACATCAATCATTTTTTCCCATTGTTCAACTTTTCCTGATGTCACTGTTCCTGTGAGCATTTGTCCTGCATTATTAACAAAAATATCAATATATCCGAAAGTATGTACAGCTTGTTGCACCATGTCGTCCACTTGTTTTTTACTAGCCATATCTGTTTGTACTGCTAGTGCTTTCCCATGAGTTTGCGTGTTAATTTCTTGTTCAATGTCCCGTAACTTTTTCATACTACGGGCTGCTAATACAACATTTACGCCTTCGCTTGCTAACTGTTTTGCTATTGTAGCACCAATACCGCTACTTGCCCCTGTTACAATAGCTGTTTTACCTTTTAATTTCTCCATTATTTTCCCCTCTTCCCAAAAATGATTTTCTGTTATATTTTAAATGTCCTTGTTGCTTCAACTGCCTTTTGCCAGCCAGCATATAATGTTGTGCGCTTTTCATCATCCATCTTTGATTGAAACGTTTTTTCTACTTTCCATTGCTGCGCAATCTCTTCTTTTCCTTGCCAAAATCCAACTGCCAACCCTGCTAAATAAGCAGCCCCTAACGCTGTTGTTTCTTGGACTTCAGGACGTTCGACCGGAACACCAAGGATGTCACTTTGAAACTGCATCAGAAAATCATTTTTTACGGCTCCACCATCAACACGTAATGTTTTTAGATCAAGATGTGCATCAGCAATCATCGCATCAATGACATCTTTTGTTTGATACGCAAGCGATTCTAATGTGGCACGAATAAAATGCTCTTTCGTTGTTCCGCGCGTTAAGCCAAACATTGCCCCCCGTGCTTCACTATCCCAATATGGAGTGCCAAGTCCGACAAACGCAGGTACGAGATAGACCCCTTCAGCAGAATCTACACGTTTTGCATAATTCTCACTTTCTGGTGACTGACGAATCATTCTCAATCCATCACGTAACCATTGAATGGCCGAACCTGCAACAAAAATACTGCCTTCTAATGCATATTCTACTTTTCCATCTAGCCCCCATGCTAATGTTGTTAAGAGGCCATTTTTAGATCGTACCCCTTCTTCACCTGTGTTCATCAGCATAAAACAACCTGTTCCATACGTATTTTTTGCCATACCCTCTTCGAAACATGCCTGCCCAAATAATGCTGCTTGCTGATCACCAGCGATACCTGCAATCGGTACTTCTTCACCAAAAAAGTGATAATTACGTGTAGAACCATAAATTTCTGAAGATGGTCGAACTTCTGGTAACATACTTTTTGGTATGTCTAAAATATGTAATAATTCCTCATCCCACTTTAAGTCATAAATGTTATATAAAAGCGTTCTTGATGCATTCGAGTAATCGGTAATATGTGTTTTCTCTCCAGATAATTTATATACAAGCCACGTATCAATTGTTCCAAACAGCAAATCACCATTTTTCGCCTTTTCCCGGGCTCCCTCTACATGGTCCAATATCCACTTTATCTTTGTACCAGAGAAGTAAGGGTCTAATAAAAGTCCTGTCTTTTCACGAAATAAATCATCGTGTCCTTGGTCACGTAATTCCTTCACAATATCTTCTGTTTGTCGTGATTGCCAAACAATTGCATGATAAATTGGTTTTCCTGTTTGCTTATCCCAGATGACTGTCGTTTCTCTTTGGTTTGTAATCCCAATTCCAGCTACTTGGCTTGCTTTAATATTTGCTTTACGAAGTGCATCCGTCATACATGATAAAACTGATGTCCAGATTTCATTTGCATCATGTTCTACCCAACCAGGATGTGGAAAGAATTGTTCAAATTCTCGTTGCCCCACACTCACCACTTCTCCTTGATGGTTAAACACAATCGCCCGTGAACTAGTCGTTCCTTGATCAATTGCTAATATAAATGTTTCCTTATCTGCCATGGTCTACCACCTCTATATTTTTACTATAGTTTAAACCAACTTTCGGGATATATGCTTTGCCAAAAGTTCAATTGCCTCCTGACACATTTTTCTTCTTCAATTATTATGCCCCAGCTATGATTTTCTTTATTCTATCATAACGAAATGAGTGAATCACTTTGAATAAATGAAACAGCAATGCATTCTACTATGTAATATCTATCTTATTTATGTTTCCGGCTTTTCATTACTATCTTACAGCGAAGGTTGAAAAGTATCCGATTACAGTAAGACTTTTTTTAAACGGTTTCCGTATGAAGCACAAAAAACTTACATCTCATTTCATTAGCTATAAAAACACCTTTTTAAATATGTATTTCTTCTTTGGCATAACAAAAAGGTTGGGATAGAAGGGTCTGTGCCCCTTCTATCCCAACCTTAACATATATCGATTATTTAATTTACTGCATCCTCTACATTCCGTCGGTGATTTTCGTCGATAAATAGTACCGAGATAAACGCGATGGCTAATAGTATAGCTGCAAAGTAAAAGCCAGCATTTAATGTTCCGGTAATATCAGTTAGTAGACCAGTAATATATGGTGCTAAGATTGATCCACACATTCCGATAAAGTTATAAACACCAAACGCTGTACTTAACGCATGTTTTGGAGCGTTATCCGCTACAACTGCAACTAAAACAGGGTTTGTACTAATTTTACCAAAAATACCGTAACCAATTAACGCAGCATATAAAACCCACATGCTATCAAATGCAACAATACTCACAATAGCAATAATGGAAAGGGGAATCATTACTAATAATACAGGACGACGTTTTCCCATTTTATCAGCAACCCAGCTGAACAGTATGGAACCTGGAATTGCTGCCCATGGAACTAAAGAAGAAACAACTGCAACTTCTGTACCATCAATACCACGTGCATGTTGTAAATAGTAAGGAATCCATGTTACAACTACGAAGAATGCATAGATTGCACAGAAAATTGTAATGTAAGCAAAAATTAAGTTTCTACTAAATAGGTCTTTCACTTTCAGTTTCTGGCCGCCATTTTCTTGTGCTTTTTGTTCTTTTGTCTTTGGCTTGTCTTTAATAATCCACCACATTGCAAGGCCAATTAAGACAACCGGAATCGCAATGATATAAAAAGGTGCTCTCCAGCTCATACCGTGTGTTTGGACAGTGTAGGTTGAAACGAAATAACCAATGGATAAACCAAATGCCATCCCACTGTTAATGATTGCACTACCAACAGTAATATGTTTTTGTGGAATAGCTTCAGAAGATAGTCCGTACTGTGGACCATAATAGAATCCTTGGAACACCCCAACTAGTAACCACGCAATCATAAATAAGACAAACGTTGGCATCATACCAGTTACAGCAGCGAATATACCAAAGAGAATGACACCTGGGACTAGAACCTTTTTCTTCCCAATTTTATCTCCTAAAATACCTGATGGAACGTTTAGTCCTGCATACCCAATAAAGAAGATACTACTAATCATACCTAATTGTGCTGCTGATAATCCAAATTCACCTTGAATATCGTCCATAACTGGATTAAGTACTGAGCGTGTTGCATAGATAGCTACCCAGCCTAAAAAGAATACAATAACTGCCTTGATCCAATACGGAATAAGTTCCTTTTTACCATTTGGCTCTCCCATAATCTTTCCTCCTAAATTATATGTCTTTATCATGAATAACAACGATTACTTTCATAATTGAAATATACGATAAAATGCATTACAGTCGAATAAAAATGAAAGTGTTTACATTACAAAAACATAAAAATTAATAAAAGAAAGAACCTATTCGCAAAAGAAGGATGTGTGGGGCGAAATTTGTCATACTTTGACGAGAAATATTAGTAATTCCCATATAAAAAAACTGTCTGAAGTGTTCATCATTGACTTAGACAGTTTTACAATGTTTAATTTATCAACTTTCTACTACTTGGATACTTTTTAACATATAGCCAAGTCCTGGATAGGTGACGATATATTCCTCCTTATTTGTTAATTTTTCTTTCATCTTTCTGCGTATTCTTGCAATTGCTACGCGTAAATATTCAATGTCATCGCGATATTCAGGTCCCCATACGTCTGTTAGTAATGTTTCGTGTTGCACTACTTTATCTAAATTTAATGCCAAAATCTCCATTAAAGAAAACTCGGTATAGGTCAATTTAAATTCTTTACCGTTGATCCAACTACGCTTACTAGCAATATCAAGCGAGAACTCCCCAGTTGTAATGATGGAGCTGTTCGTTAATTGTTGTTCTGGTATTGTCGGTTGACTTCTTCGTAATACAGCATTAACACGGGCAAATAGTTCATCAAGAGAGAATGGTTTTGTTAAGTAATCATCTGCCCCGACATTTAATGCTTGTACTTTATCTTGTGAATTACTTCGCGCTGTCAACATAATAACGGGAACATTCGTGAACTTTCGCAGTTTCTCTAACACGTAAAATCCATCATGCCCAGGCATCATGATATCTAATAATATCAAATCTGGTGAAATTAAATCATATGTTTCTAGCAGTTCATCTCCTGAACTAGCTGTAGAAACTTGATATCCCATGGAACGTAAGTTTGCGGCCACAAAGCGTAATATTTTTGGTTCATCATCGACTATACAGATTTTTTGATTTTTCATCTATTCTTCCTCCTCCCTTAATGGGAATAACAATGTAAACGTACTTCCCTTATTCAGTTCACTTTCTACAGTGATTTTGCCATGGTGTGCTTCCATTATTCCTTTACATATAGAAAGCCCTAATCCTGTACCGCCTGTTCTCCGTGTCGCAGTAACATCGACTTGATAAAACCGGGTAAATATTTTTTCAATATGGTCTTTTGAAATACCAATCCCGTTATCTGAAATGGATATCGTCACATGGTCGTTTGTCTTATCTAACACGATGTCTATTTTCTTCACTAATTCATCATTATAGCGAATGGCGTTCATAAATAGGTTAACGAGTACTTGTTGTATCCTAATTTTATCACCATAAAAATAGGTAGGTTCTTGTAAGTTATTTACGAATGTAACTTCTGTTTCCTTCTGTAGTTCTTTCGGTATTTGTTGTAGGGACTCTTCAATTATTTGATCTCCACGAATCATATTTCGCTCAATATACATCGATCCTGATTCTATTTTTGAAATATCCATCCAATCACTTACTAAATGTTGAATTCGCTCTATATCTTCATGAACACCCTCTAGTAGTTCACGTTCAAACTCTGGCTCCCATTGAACATCTGTACGTAATAGCGTTTCAACACTACCGCGTATATTCGTAATTGGTGTTTTAAATTCATGTGAGGTTAAGGAAATCAAATTATTTTTTAATGTGTCAATTTCAGCTTCTTTTGTTATATCGCGCAACAATAACCCTTTCCCAATCATTTGCTCATCGAGAACGACAGAAAAACTATGCAGCATATATGACTTTATTTTACCACTACTTTCCATATGCTCTAGTTTTAATTCCGCTTCATCTTGCTCCATAAAATCATTTAATTCCTCTTCACCTATGAGGAAGAGTTCCTCAAATCGTTTATACATACCCGACAAATCAACCAGTTGAAGATGTGAATCAGATGATACAATTTGTTGGAAGTACTCATTTACATATTCAACCTCATCTTTATTATTGAGTAACATTAATCCCTCTGACATACTTTCTAAAATAGCCTCAAGTTCAGCATGTTTATTACGTATCTTTTCAAATAAAAACTTATTTTCTAACATAATGGCAAGTGAGCTTGCAAATGTTTCTAAAAACTCTTGTTCACTTGCATTTATTTTTTTATTCGATTGTAAATCAACGACTAAAAAGCCTCGTAAATTCTTCCCAATTTGAATTGGTTCCATATGTTGTTCCCCAACAACTTTACTAGCTATATAATGTTCCAATTCCGTAATAGCAGTAATTTTCTCAGCAGTAACGGCGATATTTTGAAAAATAACATGAATTGCATATTCCATAAACGGCATAATTTGTACCAGACAATGTTGAATAAACTGTGCTAAATCTCGCTCTGTCGAAACAGAGGTAATTAACTTATTTACTGCCTTTAATTCCATGTTTTTATTTTCCAAAGTAACTGTTCTTTCTTTTACGCGGTCTTCTAATTCTTTGTTTAGTTTGATAAGTCCACGGCGATTTTCTTCCACTTCCTCAATTAAATTACCAAAATGATAATATAATTCTACTATTTCTGTTGTACCCCGCTGTGAATCTGGAAATGTAGGCTTTGTTTTAAAACCGCGTGTATAATCCTTATAATGTTTAATATAGTTCAATACATTTTGTAGTGCCTTTTCAAAACGATTTGCGAAAAAGAAACTAACCAATATCATCATGACCGTCGTTAAAAGGGCAAATAACAAAACTGTGGAAATCGAATTTTCATATGTATCATTTATATACTTCATGGGGGTTCCAATCCATACTTTCCACCCTAATTCATTATTTTTAGTATACGTAAAATATTGATCTTCTCCATTCTCTAACGCAATATAATCACCGCTATTGCGATTGTTCGTCTTTGCCAAGCTTTTCACTAAATCAGAATCCGTCAAATTTACAAGTTGCTCACGTGTATCAACATGAGGGTGGACGACAACATTATTATCTTGATCTAATACAATCGCAAAACTTTTTTCATCATTAATACGATTTTTCACATCATCTGCTAAAGCATTTAAATCAAATGCTCCTAATACATAGCCAATCATATTATCTTTTTCATCGAACATTGGAGCAACAGCTGTAACAAGCATGATATTAGTGCCAACTCGCCCATGAAATACGGATGACAACACGGGTTTTTTCGTTTGAAGGAGTTCTTGATAATAGGGGCGATCACTAAAATCGTGATTTTCCCGTTTAGCACCGTCCGAATATAGCTCTGGATAAAAGACAAGTGACTTTCCTGCTCCATTTCCTACATATAAATTAACAAAACCTGGGTATTTCAATTTTATCTGTTTGAGGCGTTCCTGAATAGCAGAAAAATCGCCTTTTTTAAACAATGGTTCAATATTAAATGCTAGCATTTCAATTGTCTTTTGATGATTCTGTATATAATTTTCAATATAATCATCTAAGAAAATAGTAGACTGAAATTGCTTTTCCTTACTTTCTTCCATAAGGTTCGACAATTGAAATATTTGAAACGCCCCAAGAATGACAATTGACGCTAGTGTAATAGTTAAAAACGATAGAATTAGTTCCTTTTTAAACGTTCTGGTTTTTTTCTGCAACTATTTCTCCTCCCTTCCATCCATTATTGTTAACATGCCACTCTTTTGATGTATGCTAGCGTGTTCAGGGTAATAAAATATTTGCCAATCAAAAGCAAACGATAAGAATACATTTTTTTACAAAAATCTTATATAAATTATATACTATTTTTTTACAAAACAACGATAATTTTCGCATAAATGTAGATAATATTTCTAAAAATAAAGCACACCTACAATCGCGGGATTTTCGCATGCTCCTAACAGACTGTTCATTAAACAAATAGAGTTTTCATTGACTATGCGTCCTTCACTTATCATTTTTTAACCCACCTGGAAACTCTTGATCTAGGGCGGGATGTTAGTGAGTTTAAGCTGCATACAAACCTTTATAATCATGATGTGGAGGGTGTTAAAATATCATACCGGATACAGCCGATTGACTCCTCATTTTTCATTACATATAAAGATGGTATTAGTAGCTACATGGGTATGCAGACTAATACCATATCGATTTATTAATTATGAACTTGTGTTCCGGCTTTACCTTCCATTGCTAAATCCGCTTCCTCAAGTGAGCAAATAATTGCTTTGCCACCTAGTTCTGCAAATTTAATAGCAGCTTCCATTTTAGGACCCATGCTACCTGCTGAGAATTGGCCTTCAGCTTGGTATTTTTTCGCTTCTTCTAACGAGATATTACCAAGAGCTTTTTGGTCTGGTTTACCATAGTTTACGTACACATTTTTAACATCTGTCAGTACCATGAATGTGTCTGCTTTCGTTTCAATAGCTAAACGGAAACCACTACGGTCCTTATCGATAACGGCTTCAACACCTTTGTATGTACCGTCTTCATTTTTCACAACTGGAATTCCGCCGCCACCACAAGCGACAACAATTGCATCAGATTCTACTAAACGTTTAATAGTAGGTGCGTCAACGATAGACTGTGGCATAGGTGAAGGAACAACACGTCTCCAACCACGACCAGCATCTTCTTTCACTACCCATCCTTTATCTTCCGCTAATTTCTTTGCTTCTTCTTCTGCGTAAAAGACACCAATTGGTTTATCAGGATTTTGAAACGCAGGGTCATCTAATGACACTTCAGTTTGCGTTAAAATTCCTACAACATCACGATCAAGACCTGCTTTACGTAGCTCGTTTTTCAATGTTTGCTCCATCATATAACCAATGAACCCTTGGGATTCTGCACTACAAACATCTAGTGGTAATGCAGGAACAACTGCTTTTGCTTCTTCATTTTGTCGTAAAATATTTCCGACCTGTGGCCCGTTACCATGTGTAATAATTACTTTATGACCTTGTTTTGCAATACGTGCGATTACTTCACTACTTTTGCGTACATTTTCTAGTTGATTTTCATACGTCGCTTCTTGTCCTGGTTGTAAAATGGCATTTCCACCAAGAGCGATAACTACTTTTTCTGACATACTTGTTTCCTCCTCCATGCTAGTAAGCCTAGTAAAATTCCAAAAATCGTATCCACACCAGAACTATGACCAACCTCTAATAAGCGTTCTAACGATGTCTCTAATTGTGCTTCATCATGAATTAAATCATGCATCACTTGCGTAACAGTCCTACTAAACTGACCGTGTACCGCATAATATAAATATTCTTTTGCTACATCGGTTGTAATAGACTCATTTTCTACTAAAGATAAAACAGTTTTTGGAAAAGTAGAAGTGAAAGCATGACTTGCAGCATGTACAGCTAATAAGCCAACAACATGATCATCTCCTGAAGGTGTAAGCCCTTTTCCTCTTCCTAACACATATCGAAGTGCTGCTTCAGACTTCATTTTATCTTTAGCAAATAACGTTTCCGCTAGTTTTTCTAATTGATTTGCTGTTTCGTTCATTTCTAGTCGGTTTGCTTGTAAATAATTTAAAACAAATGATTCAATTGATAGATCTAGGCCAGTCTTTGTGTCATCATCGTTTAATAACGTTGCTAATACAGTTTCTAAACGTGTACACATTTCACTTATTCTTCCTCTTTCATGCATCGTACAATCATAGACATTTGCCTTTTCAAAAGATACTATCAGTTCACCATCATTAAAAATGAGTGTTTGTTGTTCGTTTATCCATTTCACTGGGAATTGGCTGTTTTTCTCTACTAATAAATCGTAATACTTATCTTTTGCAAGATGTGCACCAAATGGTAGTTTTCCATTTTTTGTTGTTCCGATAAATAATAATCGATTGCCCATCTTAATGTTTAATCCGTTATTAAATACACTATGGATAAAGCCGGTGTCATTGTTAGAAAGTAAAAGAGGAATATTATGTGCATATTCCTCTATATAAATAGTTTTGTTCATTTTGTTCATTTCTTTAGATTAGGCCAAGTTTTTTAGCATATGCTTCTAATGCTTTTTCAAAACATTCCTTCGGTGCACGTACTGTACCTGCTCCAACTTGTCCAACTCCAGCTTCTTTATGAGCAATACCAGTATTTATAACTGGTTCGATACCTGTTTCAACAACTTTACGAGCATCGATTCCGAGACAAGCACCTTGGAAATCCCATGTAGGAATCGTAAAGTTACTATTTTGTCCCATACAAATTTCGCTCATTTCGTCGCTTGTTTTAAGTGCATCTTGGAAACCACCAGCACCAACAAAACGTGTAACACCTGGAGCTGCAATCATTGCCATACCACCGACACCAAATGTTTCTGTAATTGCACTATCACCGATATCTGGGTTTGCATCATCTTGGGAATATCCTGTGAAGAATAGTCCTTCTGGTGTATTTACCGGCGCAGTAAACCATTCGTCACCCATACCGCTAATACGAATACCAAAGTCTTTCCCATTACGGCACATTGCTGTAACGACAGTACCTTCTTCAATTGTTCTTGCACCATCCATTACGGCTTTACCTGTTGCCATGGCAATATTTAAGAAGAACTGATCTGTATCAGCTAAAAATTGAATAACATCTTTTTGATCTTTATCATCCATTTCAAGTTGAACAATATATGGGCTAATTTCTTTTAAGAAAATTAAGGACGCAGCAATATTACGTTGGTGGAATTCATCTCCCATTGTAATTGCTTTAGCAATCATTACATTTAAGTTCAAACCATCTTCTGTAAGTTTTAGAGCTCTTGCAATGGTCGGACCTAGAACATCCTTCATCCAGTGTAGACGGTTGACTACTTCTTCGGAGTATGCACCAAAACGAAGTACTTTTCCGATACCTTCGTTCATAATACAATAGGCTTCATTACCTTCAGAACGATTTTCAACAACGAATACTGGCATGTTAGCTGATGTAATTCCCCCCATTGGACCTACAGCGTTAACATGGTGACAAGGGATGAATGTTACTTCTCCATTTTCAAGCATGTTGCGAACTTCTTCTTCTGTTTCAGCCCAGCCTTCAAATAGGCCAGCGCCGACACATGATCCTTGCATTGGTCCTGTCATGTCTTCCCATTTAATCGGTGGACCTGCATGTAACAATACTTTTCCATTATTTAATTCATCTATTTTATCTTTTGCAGGTACAACATCAATTAGAAAAGGAGCAGAATTTACGATTTTTTCAACAACTGCTTCGTTTGCTTCTGTAACCGAATTGTATTTCATATTCATTTCCTCCTAGTGTTTTATAGGGAGCTGGATTCATATGTTGTTTCGCATAGGAATCCAGCAGCAACATCATTCATAACTTCGTTTACTTTTTATTTAAGTAAGTTCAAGATTTTTCTCATTTTTTCATTTCCGCCAGCAACTGGTCTCCAGTCGTATTGTACGACACGGCCACCGTAAGCTATAATTGCATCCGTGAAACTCTTTAATCCTACGTTAATAATGCTTGGCTTATTATTTAGTAGATTTATAATTTCCTCAGAGACAGTTAAATCGAAATCTTTCACTTCCCCTTCATAAGGAACAAGTACTTTGTTAGGATCTTCTAATTTAAGACCTACAATATTTAAAGCAGTACGTACTGCTTGGTTATTGCTATCTTTTACGATAATTCCAGCATCAATTAATTTTTTACGTTGGTCACTATAGCTTTGTGGATCATTTGTTGTACCACAAACAGATGCGACAACATGTAATGTTCTACCTTGATCTTTTGCTTTTGCAATTGCTTTTTGAATATATGGAAGTAAAGCACTTGCCATATCATCATGTGACCCATAGCCAAGTACGAAATCAAGGACAACTACAGCTGTGCTTGGATCATCTGCGGCTTGCTCAATAAAACGTGCTCTTGTTTCTGGATCGATCATTGGGTGTGGTTTACCTTGTGTATATTTGTCATCTCCAAGGTCAACAACTTCATACCCATCTTGTTTGAGGACATAACCATCTACGTTTGTAATATGACTACCTAAACCAAGTGCATCAGAAATTAAGACAGCTGTTTCAGAAGCTAATGTACCACCGGAAAATAATCCTTTAATTGTCTTTTGGCCTTCTGCAAGTTCAGCATGATCCACTGAATAATCTCCGTCAGCATAGTTTTCTCTTATATCATTTTTCTTCGCTAAATCTACTGCGATTAATGCTGTTTCTTCTAATGTATACGCCTGATAAATATTTCCTTCATGCTTAGTTGGCTTTTCACCAAGGAAGATAGCTACTACAGGTTTTGTTAAACTTTGAAGAAGTGCTTCTACTTCTTTACGTACTGACTCTGCTGGCGGCTTAGAAATAACAACAATAATTTCTGTTTGATTATGATTTTCTAATGCTTTAATTCCGTCCATCATCGTAATCGCACCAATTGGTTCTTTTAAGTCACGTCCACCTGTACCAATTGCGTGGCTTACACCTTCACCTGAACGATCAATAATAGCTGTTACTTCTTGAATACCTGTTCCAGATGCACCCACAATGCCGATACGCCCTTTATTTACAACATTAGCAAATGCCATCGGTATCCCATCTAAAATTCCAGTACCACAGTCAGGTCCCATAACGAGTAAACCTTTTTCATGTGCCTTTTGCTTTAATGCAACTTCATCTTCCATGGACACGTTATCACTGAATAAGAAAGTGTGAAGTCCCATATCTAGTGCTTGATGCGCTTCTTCTGCAGCATATTGTCCTGGTACAGAAATGAGTGCTACATTTGCATCTGGTAATGCTTTTTTCGCACGATCCCAAGTACGTACAGTTTCAAATGTTTCAGACCCACCACTAATGGATTGATCTTGTAAATATTGGTCAACTTTCTCCAATACTTCTTCTACTTTTCCAGCATCATCTGTATCCAATACAATCGCCATGTCGTTAGATTCAGCTGTCTCTAATTCTTTCGTGTATAATCCTGCACCTTTAAAAATATCTTTGTTTGCAGGTGTTCCCATCATAATTTGTACTTTGTTTACTCCATCTGTAGCAGCCACTGCATTAGTTAGGAGCATAAGGTTAATAGAATCTTGATAAGAATTCTTTTTAATAATTGTATGAATCACCTTTATCACCTCGTGTAAGAATTTTAGTAATCGCGCGTGTCCAAACTTCTCATTGTAATGGTATTTGAACAAGCACTTATACGCCGTCTCGCTTCATAAATAATGGCGACTTTTTCTTTGTACACTTGGAGTATATAACAGGCTTCATTACAATCGAATAAAATTGAAAGTGTTTACATTACAAAAACATAAAATTTTTGAACTAGCATGCTTTTCTAGTTATTTAACGTACTTACCCTATTAAAAAAACATTAAAAATAATCATTTTATCTTCCGTAGCTCCGTTTTTCATGTATCATTTATTACACACAGGAATTATATGATTACGAAATACGTACCGAACTAATAATAAAGGGGTGCAAACGATAATGAGTACTACATATGTATATAAAAAAGTAAATGATTGCGAAATAAAGGGAGATTTATACGCAGTTAAAGGGGAGCATGCACCTTTAATTGTTTATATTCATGGCGGTGGATTAGTTTGGGGCACAAAAAATGACATATTAAAAGAACAAATTTTATTATATAATGAAGCGGGCTACAACGTATTTTCCATTAATTATCGCTTAGCCCCAGAAGCAAAACTACCTGAAATTATAGAGGATATTGAAGACGCATTACATTGGGTAAAACATCAAACTGCATTCCATTTTGATCGTAGTCGTATCGGCGTAATTGGGGGTTCTGCGGGCGCATACCTTGCTTTAACAACAGGTACGTTAAGGGAAAAGCCAAATGTCATTGTTTCTTTTTATGGATATGGGGACATTCTTAGGGACTGGTATTTACAACCTAGTCCACATTATGTAAAAACAACGATGGTACCAGAAGCTTTAGCAAAACAATTAGTACAACCAAGCCAAATTTCTGAAGCACCGATTGAAAAAAGATATGCAATTTATTTATATTGCCGTCAACAAGGAAAGTGGTTAGATTATGTTACAAATGTAAATCCAGTTACGGAAAAAGAAACATTACTTAAGTATTGCCCAATTCACAAGATAGATGAGACATTTCCACCTACATTACTCTTACATGGTGATAGTGATGAAGATGTTCCTTACGAAGAATCTGTACGATTTGCGCAAGCGCTAGAAAAGGTCAATGTTCCTCACAACCTCATCACAATAAAAAATGGCAAACATGTTTTTGATCAAAACATGGGACAAAGCCGAGTAAAAGAAGCATATGAGGATGTATTGCACTTTTTAAAGCAATATGTATAAGTAAATGATGAAGTTATATCCGACAGTCGTTTTAACCTTAAGAAAAAAAGAGTTGCCTCTCACGTCGTTTACTCGACAATGAGGCAACTCTTTTTAGCTATTGGTCTTGATTAGCCATCGTTTCTTGGGCGATTTGGATCATTCGCTTTACCATCTCGCCACCCACCTTACCGTTATCACGTGCAGTTGTATCCGCTCCAAGTTCAATGTTCATCTCGTTTGCGATTTCTTCTTTTAAGTTGTTCACCGCATTTTCTGACCCTGGAACTAATAATTCGTTTGAATTACGATTACTGTCCGCCATCGGTGATCACTCCTTGTGGGATTGAACAAATATACTGTTCACGAAATTACTGCTAACCTATGCCATTTCGCTATTGAACAGAATAACCTGTTCATATATATCTTGTGAAAATCGTCCAATATGATTCATGGAAAAATGTAGGAACGTATTGTGTCCCACTATTCCTACTTACGAAGCAAATGTGGACGATGATCCAAGAAATTTTGCTGTGCAAATCCCTTTACATCTTCTTCCGAATATCTTTTAAGTAATTCATTGATTAAATTTTCATATTTTCCAGCATGTTCAAGGTCTTTCACATAGGTTGAAATCCCATCAAAATCAGATCCGAAACCAATTTGCTTTACACCGCCAAGCTCACATAAATAATCAATATGCTTTATTAAGTCATCAATTGTTGCAACTTCACTTCCTTTGTTTATAAACGGTGGATTGAAAACAACATGCATGAGTCCTTTTTTATCAAATAATGCTTTAATTTGATCATCATATAAATTACGTGGATGTTCACAAAGCGCTCGTACATTTGAGTGACTTGCAATTACAAAGTCTGCATGTTCCATAATATCCCAAAACCCTTTTACAGTGGAATGGGATACATCTGTGAACACGAGATGTTCATTATTTAATGCGACAACCTCTTTTCCAAATAAGGTTAAACCTCCACCGCGTGGCTCACCAGCACCGTCTGCACATAAATTTGCATTATTCCATGTTAAACCGAATGATAAAATACCTTCCCGATACAGTTGGCGAAGCCTCGTCAAATCATTACCAAACGGATCTGCACCTTCCAACGTTAAAACTGCGCCAATTTCTCCATCCTGTAAATCGTCAAAATCCGTCCATTTTTTTATATGTTTCATTTGCGGATGTTTTGCCAATACTTCTGTATGAAATAAATCGATTTGTTCTAATAAATGCTGCCATTTTTCATCCGAAGGAATGTCAGGTTCCAAAAACAGTGCAAAAAACTGTGTATAATACCTCCCTTTGTGTAATCGTTCGAGATTTGTATCAAGTTCTGGTCCATCTGTGAACGAAAGTGCTTGTTGATTGTAGTACTTTCCCCTTTTTGCTAATTGTAACTTATAAAGTGCATCACAATGTGCATCTAAAATCTTCATTTTTTTCGCCTCTTTTTATTTAACTAATTCGTATCGGTTTTTACTTTTTAAGCTATCTTGTTGCAAGACATTTTAAAAGTTTAGTTAAAACGTATCATTTAATTGCAATTTTTGACAACATATTTATTTACATGCTGCAATAAACCCTTCAAAAATTTTTATAGAAGCTTGGTCTCCGACTGGCATCATATTTTCTGGATGCCATTGTAAGCCAAGGACAAAATGATGTTTCGTACTTTCAACCGCTTCAATAACGCCATCATTCGCTTCTCCACTTACTTGAAGTGGTGCAACTACGTTTCGATTTGCTTGATGATGGCGACTATTAACTCGAAGTTTTTGACTACCAGTTAATCGGTGTAACAAACTTCCATCTGCTACATGAACAAAGTGTGAACCATGTCCCTGTGGCGCTTTTTGACTATGTTGTAATAGTTGCCTGTCTATTTGCGCATAAATATCTTGGTACATATCTCCACCAGCAGCAATATTTAAAATTTGACACCCTCGACAAACACCAAGAATTGGTTTATCTTGCTTCAACATTTCTTTAATAAGCGCCATTTCAAAAGCATCTCGCGTAGGAATGATTGTCCCCAGTTTTGGGTGTGGCTCTTCGTCAAAAAGTGTTGGGTCAATATCATACCCACCTGTTAGGTACAATCCATCCAATTTTTCAGCAATTGCATACACATCCGCTTCTGTCATAAAATGTGGTAGCATGACTGGCAGACCCCCAGCATGCATGATTGCCTTTACATTATCATTCGCAACCATGTAATACGATTCATCTACTTCCATTGACGATGATATTCCGATAATTGGTTTCAACACACTCTCCCCCATCCATTTCAATTTTAAAAACTATTCGTAAAGTGAAGTGCTATTATTACAGATGTACCTAGCATCGCTCCCCTACGATTTCACGATAAAACAGATTACGATATCCCCCATGTATGCAATACCCCTTTTTCAATATGTAATGAGAAATGAGCTTGAATGGTGCCAATCGTTTCATCTCGTGCATTTTTAACTGGTGCTTCATGATAATGGGCTAACTTATCCCAGATGACATCATTTCCGATTTGTAATTGATGCAATACTTCCATCGTTGCAACAGTTGTTGCCCTCGCATTACCATCTGCAACTTTAATTGCGACACCAATTCCCGTTTCCTTATCCCCAAAACAATGCACACCTTCTGCACCACCTTTTGCAACAACTCTTCGATTAAAAGCTTGCATCAAATCCGTATCAAATTGTTTTGTACCCGCAACCATTTCCGGAAACATTGTCATCGCCTGACAAACACGGTGTAAGGATTTTTTCCGTTGGTCATTGTCAGTAAGCCAAACTTCCGGTTTCGCAAGTCTCGCATAAGCAAGTGCAACATGCTCTAATGGCATACGATGTACAGGAACACCACAACCATCGACTGACATACCAATTGATTTACACTCAATATCGGCGACCTCCGCAATTACTTCTAATATTTGTTGCTGATATGGATGATTTATTTCTCGATATGTCGCAATGTCAAATCCTTGTTTTTTACAACCAACAAGCATTCCACTATGTTTTCCAGAACAATTACTATAAAGCGGATTTAATTGCTTTCCAGCACGGACTAATGCATCATAGCTTTTCATATCACGTGGCACATGGGTTCCGCATTGCAAATCATAAATTGTTAGTTGTAATTGATCTAATACATGTTGTACCGTTTCGCGATGAATCGGTTCTCCGATGTGACTTGCGCAAAATAGTGCTAACTCTTTTTCACTAAAATGAAAGCTATCCAATGCTCCTGATTCTACAATCGGCACGGCTTGAAAGGGCTTCATCGATGAACGAGCAAAGACTTGTTGCTTTGGATCCCCGTAATGAGCGAGTAAATCCCCTTCTGTATTTACGACCGCAACTGCAATTTCATGTGTACTTTCTAAATATTCACCACGGTAAACTTGAATGGGCTGCTTGCTACTAATCAATGTTATCTCTCCTACATTGTCACAGTTTTTCATCGGAAAACTTTCATGCAATTTTCAGATAAATAAATCGTAACATAATCAAAATTCATTGTCATTTCTAAATAATCATTTTCTATTACAATCCGATAACTCCCATCTGTTACACTACAAAAATGATTTGTATTAATACAGATGAGGTTGCTATAAAACCCTATAGAATCAATAGATTACCGGAAACAAATTGCACATTCATAAATTTGTTACATTTAAATCATGTTATTTATCTTCGCTGTGTTATACTAATGTTAGAGTAATTGTTCAGCATTTCACAAACTTACTCGAAGATCATTTAATATTAGGAGGTATTCCAATGTTAAAGAAACAACAAGCTTGGGCAGACTTTCGCAGTGGTAAATGGCAATCAGAAATTGATGTACGAGACTTTATTATGAAGAACTTTAATCCCTATGTAGGGGACGAATCATTTTTAGCTGAACCAACGGAAGCAACCCGTGAACTTTGGGATGAAGTAATGGAACTATCCAAACAAGAACGTGAAAATGGTGGCGTTCTTGATATGGATACAAAAATTGTTTCAACAATTACCTCACATGGACCAGGATACTTAGACAAAGAAAAGGAAAAAGTTGTCGGTTTTCAAACTGATAAACCTTTTAAACGTTCTCTTCAACCATTCGGCGGTATTCGCATGGCGGTAAACGCTTGTCATGCATATGGCTATGAAGTAGATAAAGAAGTAGAACATACCTTTACTGCATATCGCAAAACACATAACCAAGGTGTATTTGATGCATATACACCTGAAATGAGATTAGCTAGAAAAGCAGGTATTATTACTGGTTTACCTGATGCTTATGGTCGTGGACGAATTATCGGCGACTACCGTAGAGTTGCTTTATATGGTGTCGATCGCCTTATTGCAGACAAAAAAATGCAATTAGAAATTACTGGTGGAAACGGTGTCATGTTAGAAAACGTGATACGTGATCGCGAAGAAATCACGGAACAAATTCGCGCACTTCATGAATTAAAAGAAATGGCCATGTCTTACGGCTTCGATATTTCTAAACCAGCAACAAATGCACATGAAGCATTTCAATGGCTCTATTTTGCTTACCTTGCAGCCATCAAAGAACAAAATGGAGCAGCGATGAGTCTTGGACGTGTATCTACTTTTTTAGATATTTATATCGAAAGAGATTTACAAAACGCCCTTTTAACAGAAGCAGAAGCGCAAGAATTGGTTGACCATTTTGTTATGAAACTTCGTTTAGTTAAATTTGCACGGACGCCAGATTATAATGAATTGTTTAGCGGCGATCCAACTTGGGTAACAGAATCAATTGCCGGAATGACAACAGATGGCACACCACTTGTAACGAAAAACTCATTTCGCTTCTTGCATACTTTAACAAATTTAGGTCCTGCTCCTGAGCCAAACTTAACTGTACTTTGGTCGGAGCATCTACCAGATAAATTCAAACGTTATTGTGCGAATGTTTCAATTGAAACAAGTTCCATTCAATATGAAAACGATGATATTATGCGTGATATTTATGGTGATGATTACGGAATTGCCTGCTGTGTATCTGCCATGACGATTGGTAAACAAATGCAATTCTTTGGAGCACGAGCAAATTTAGCAAAAGGTCTCTTGTATGCGATTAATGGTGGGGTTGATGAAAAGTTACTTATTCAAGTTGGACCTAAATATGCACCAATTACTTCTGAATATCTAGATTATGATGAAGTCATGGAAAAATATGATACAGTCCTAGATTGGCTTGCAGGACTTTATGTTCATACATTAAACGTTATCCATTTCATGCATGATAAATATAGTTATGAACGAATTGAAATGGCATTACATGACCAAACAATTTTACGTACAATGGCTTGTGGTATTGCTGGATTATCGGTAGTTGCTGACTCACTTAGTGCCATCAAGCATGCAAAAGTAAAAGCAATTCGTGATGAAAATGGCTATGCCGTTGACTTTGCAATCGAAGGAGATTTTCCTAAGTACGGCAACAATGACGATAAAGTTGATGAAATTGCGGTAGATATCGTGAAAAACTTTATGAATAAAGTAAAGAAACATCCAACATATCGTGATGCTGTTCCAACACAATCTGTCTTAACGATTACATCGAATGTTGTTTATGGAAAGAAAACAGGTAACACACCAGACGGTCGTAAAGCCGGCGAACCATTCGCTCCAGGTGCAAACCCAATGCATGGTCGTGACAAAAAAGGTGCGCTAGCTTCATTAAGTTCCGTAGCAAAATTACCATATGATTATGCACTAGATGGTATTAGTAACACATTTTCAATTGTGCCGAAAGCGCTTGGTCGCGATGAAGATGATCGTAAAGTTAACCTTGCTGGCTTATTGGATGGATATATGATTAAAGGTGGGCACCATTTAAATATTAACGTCTTTAATCGGGAAACATTAATTGACGCGATGAATCATCCAGAAGAATATCCACAACTAACAATTCGTGTTTCAGGTTATGCCGTTAACTTTATTAAACTTACAAGAGAACAACAAATTGATGTCATTAATCGCACATTCCATGAAAGTCGGTAATGATTAAAGACTTTACAGATTCATTTTAATGATGTGAATAAAGGATATGAACAATACACTTTCTAAACTGTCCATATCCTTTTCACAAAAATCATCTTTTCAATAACCTTAACGCAGTTGACCCAAACTGTTCAGTAGTGAAAACTTGCCTTACTAATATCGCTCCGGAAAAACACTGCGCTTTCCGCGGGCGGCTGATGAGCCTCGGGCCAACAGGACGTTGGTCATGAAGGCGTAGCGACAGGACGTCGCGTTCTTAGCCTTCCATCCCTATGACGCACTGCGGGGTCTCACCTAGGCCGAGCGAAGAACACGACGTTCTAGTGTCGGCATTGGTCACAGGACGTGACCGATCTTAGCCGACCTCCCGCAGGACAAGGAATGCTTCGGCAGCATGACATCGTACGAGGAAAAGACGTTTTATCTTTTTCGAGTCTCCGTGTTTTTCCTCCGCTGGTGTAGGTATCTTTATCCAGAGCTGATTTTTTACTAGTTTATTGAATGGCATAGTTAAGAGCTGAAAATCTATTCCCCGTAGTGTAGTTTTTCGTAATAAGACTTACAAAGATTGACTCGCATAATCACGGCGGTTGTTTGGAGCGGAGGACCGTTGACTCCTCAAAAATGCAAAGACCGCATTTTATCGTGCGATGTTTTGCTATCGTAGATTTCCTTGTCCTGCGGGAAAAGCAACAGCTGAAAATCCCACAGGAATAAATTTAAGGAGGGCCGACTAAATACGGCCTTTGCGGCCAACGTCGGCATACCCCAATGTTGGGGCAAGGCAGGTTAATTTCGCAACGTCCTGTTGCAACACCTGCACTAGTACTTCCTGTACGTCGGAAGTTGAAGCGTTGCCCGCGGAAAGCAACGGTCCGTAGCGGAAAACAACCTAGCACGTTACGAGACAGTTTGGTTTTATTATTCATTTAATGAATAGTATACGAAAGAATTTTTTTATCACGATACTCAAGTAAATAAAACACCCTAACCAAAGTAACTTTGAAATTCGAGGAGGTATTACAATGATTGGTCGCGTTCATTCAATCGAAACATGTGGTACATTAGACGGTCCTGGTATTCGCTATATTGTGTTTTTACAAGGTTGCCCCCTACGTTGTCAATTTTGTCATAACCCAGATACATGGAAAATGGGCGATGGAAAACAAATGACAGTTGAAGAAATAGTTTCAGATATTAAATCATACCTCCCCTTTTTCAAAGCAACAAATGGCGGGGTAACCGTTAGTGGCGGAGAACCGCTCTTACAAATTAAGTTTCTAATTGCTCTATTTAAGGAACTAAAAAAGCTTGGTGTTCATACGGCGATTGACACAGCTGGAGGATGTTTCTCCCACTCTCCTACATTTTTAAATAACTTGGATGAACTACTTACACTAACTGATTTAGTTTTATTAGATTTAAAACAAATAGATTCCGCGAAGCACAAAGTATTAACTGGTATGCGCAATGATCATATTTTAGAGTTTGCTCGTTATTTATCTGACAAAAAAGTGCCAATGTGGATTCGCCACGTACTTGTTCCTGGTGGTTCTGATAATGATGCAGATTTAGAAAACCTTTCTACATTTATCAAAACATTAGATGCCGTGGAAAAAGTGGAAGTTCTCCCTTACCACAAACTCGGTGTATATAAGTGGGAAGCATTGGGTTATGCATACCCACTTCAGGGTATAGAACCACCTACAGAAGAACGTGTACAAAATGCAATGCAAATTTTAGGTTGTTAGTTTTAGTATGACAGAGGCAGGGGTCAGACCCTGCCTCAAGTAGCCTTTCTCCCTCCTCTTCCATCCTCACAAAAAAAACTTAACATTTTGTTCACATTTTCACATGTCGCGTCATCGTTGATTTGACGCGATTTATTTGCCTGTTCAATAATACGTCATGGAATCTTCAACTTTTTGTAACACTTTGTGAAAAACATAACAAGATTGTCGTATATAATATTAAGTAAGAATTATTATTAATTAAGTATAACATTTTGGAATTCACCTTTATCTTTAGGCATTCCAACATATGCATAGTGTTTATGTTATCAATATAAACGAGCTATTTTTAAATAACTTGTTTCATTATAAATCTTAAAGGATAAACCTTTGTAAAAGGAGAGGTCACGATATGGATCCACTTTGGATAGCTAGATTGCAATTTGCTTCAACAACTATTTTTCACTACTTTTTTGTTCCTGTTTCCATTGGCTTAGCGTTCATTATTGCAATCATGCAAACAATTTACGTCAAAAAAGGCGATGAAATGTATAAACGCATGACAAAATTCTTTGGACACCTGTTCTTAATAAACTTCGCAGTTGGCGTGGTAACTGGTATTCTTCAAGAATTTCAATTCGGTATGAACTGGTCAACTTATTCCCGTTTTGTAGGGGATGTCTTTGGACCATCGCTTGCTATTGAAGGCTTACTTGCTTTCTTTATGGAATCAACTTTTATCGGACTTTGGGTATTCGGCTGGGACCGTTTATCTAAACGTGTTCACTTAATATCGATTTGGCTCGTATCGATTGGTACGATGTTATCAGCATTTTGGATATTATCCGCTAACTCATTTATGCAAGCCCCTGTTGGCTATGAAATTGCCGCAGATGGCCGTGCTCAAATGAATGACTTTTTTGCGATTATTAAAAACCCGCAATTATGGGTACAATTCCCACACGTTCTAGTTGCAGCTCTTGCAACAGGGGCATTTTTAGTTGCTGGGATTAGCGCCTGGAAAATAGGGAAGAAGCACGATATTACGTTATTTAAAAAGTCATTTAAAATTGCCGTCATTGTTGCTGCAGTGTCTTCTTTATGTCTAATTATTACCGGACACCGTGAAGCACAACACTTAATTGAAACACAACCAATGAAACTTGCTGCAGCTGAAGCACTATGGGAAACAGCTGATCCAGCACCATTTACGGCCATTGCCCATATTGACACAGAAAACCAAGAAAATAAATTTGCTTTAGATGTACCATATGCATTAAGTTTTCTTTCATATAATAAATTCACTGGTCAAGTAAAAGGCCTACTCGATTTACAGAAAGAATATACTGCAAAATATGGCCCTGGTGACTATATTCCACCTGTTAAAACAACATTTTGGAGTTTTCGCACGATGGTGTTAAGTGCAGTTTTCATGGTTCTTCTCTCTTTATATGGTTGGATACAAACACGTAAAGATAAATTAGCCTCAAGTCCAAAATATTTAAAATTAATGCTTTGGGGCATGTCTCTACCGTTTATCGGCAATACTGCAGGATGGATTATGACAGAAATGGGTCGGCAACCGTGGGTTGTATTTGGTGTAATGAAAACAGAGGATGCAGTATCACCTTCTGTTACAGCAAATGAAGTACTATTTTCATTCATTTCCTTTACACTAATTTATGCCGTTTTAGCAGCTGTATCCATTTATTTATTTGTTCGTTTTATTAAAAAGAACGATCAGGGAGATAAAAAGGAAACAATCTCTACTGACCCGTTTGACAAGGAGGTAACCGAAGTTGTCCCTTCATGAGTTATGGTTTTTATTAATTGCTATTTTGTTTGCGGGCTTTTTTATACTAGAAGGATTTGATTTTGGTGTTGGTACGGTCGCGCGCTTTCTAGGTAAAAATGACCAGGAAAAACGTGTTTATATTAATACAATTGGACCTGTGTGGGATGCAAATGAAGTATGGCTAATCACTGCAGGTGGTGCGATGTTTGCAGCATTTCCACATTGGTACGCTACCATGTTTAGTGGCTTTTACATCCCACTAGTGTTTATGTTACTTGCACTTATTTTACGTGGAGTGGCCTTTGAATTCCGCGGCAAAGTGGATCATCCGAAATGGAGAAATCTTTGGGATTGGGCGTTATTTATCGGTAGTCTTCTCCCCCCTGTTTTATGGGGAGTTGTTATCGCCAACTTTATGACAGGAATGCCAATCAACGCCGATAAAGAAATGGTTGGTGGCTTCTTACAGTTCCTTCATCCATTTGCATTACTTGGTGGTGTGATGTTTTTACTTGTTTGTATCGTTCATGGTCTCCAGTTTATTACATTAAAAACAGAAGGAGAATTACAAGAGCGTGCCAGAGTCCTTGCTAAAAGATTAGCACCCGTTACGTTAATTGCCGTATTGGCATTTGCGATTATCGGTTTAATCAAAACAGATATTTTTACAAATCATGGAAATATGTGGATTGCGCTACCTATTTTAACATGGCTCGCATTATTAGCAGGTAGTATACTAAATGTGAAAAAAGCCGATGGTTGGGCATTTACGATGACAACTTTGACAATCTTATTTTTAAGTGCAAGTCTTTTCATCGGCATGTTCCCGAGAGTGATGATTAGTTCATTATCAGATGCGTATAGTTTAACCATCTATAATGCCGCATCTGGACCATACACATTAAAAGTAATGAGTTATGCAGCATTGACATTGTTACCGTTTGTCCTGGGCTATCAAGGGTGGAGTTATTATGTATTTCGTAACCGTGTTAAAAAGAAAGACCATCATCTCACATACTAATGAATAATCGACCAAAATTACCATCCTTCCCAGGGAGTAACATTGTTTATATTGGTTTAGCTTGTTTGACATTATTAGAAACAATCACTACCATTGCCCAAGCAGTTTTTTTAGCTCGGGCAATTACTTTTTTATTTCAAGGAGAAACAATAACAGCCGTTCTTTCGGATATTTGTTATTTCATTATCGTATTTGTATTACGACATTTGTTTTCCTTAATAAAAGATAAATGGATTGAGAGCTTTGCTGAAAAAATTGGTAACGAAAAACGGCAAGTGCTAGTGGAAACATATTTTAAACAAGGTCGCTCCTTTACGCAAAACTTTGGTACAGGGCGCCTGGTCACACTTGCAATAGAGGGTATCGACCAATTTAAACAGTATGTCATCATTGCGGTACCACGGATGATTCGTACGTTAATTATCCCAACACTACTCGTCATCTATATTTTTACGATTGATAAAGTGTCAGCCGTTATTTTAGTTGTCACCGTACCGATTATTGTTGTTTTTATGATTTTACTCGGGATGGCAGCACAAAAAATGGCAAATAGCCAATATGAAACATACCGAATTTTATCTAACCATTTCGTTGATTCTCTTAAAGGTTTAGAATCATTAACGTATTTAGGTCGAAGTAAGCAACATGAGAAAAAAATTGATAAGGTTAGCGATCAATATCGTCGTGCTACAAATCGGACATTACGTGTCGCTTTTTTATCGTCATTTGCGCTTGATTTCTTTACAAGTCTTTCGATTGCCTTTGTTGCTGTAGGACTTGGATTTCGCCTCATTGACGGTCATATCGATTTACTACCAGCCTTAACAATTTTAATTTTAGCACCAGAATATTTCTTACCTATTCGCCAACTCGGGAAAGACTTTCATGCTACATTAGATGGGCAAGTCGCGATGGAAGAAATAGAAAAAATCATTATTGAAAATCATAATGACCCAATAGATCCTGTACAAATTCATTGGAATTCTAACCGAACATTGCAAATTGAAAATATATCTGTCCATATAGATGAACAAACATTATTGCAAAATATTACGTTCTCAACAACAGGTAATCGTATTATCGGTATTGTTGGACCTAGTGGTGCAGGTAAATCAACACTTATTCATGTTTTAGCAGGATTCCTTCATCCAAACCAGGGCACAATGAAGATTCATACTGATGATAAAAATGTCATTACTTTGGCATCACTAAAAAATGAAAGTTGGCTAGAAAATATTGGTTATATCCCACAGCATCCATATATTTTCCCAACTTCACTCGCTAATAATATTCGTTTTTACATGCCCGATGCTACGGATGATATTGTAAACGATGTTGTAAAAAAAATTGGGCTTACTGATTTTGTCGCTTCTTTACCAAACGGAATACATGAGCCTATTGGCGAAGGTGGGCGTACATTAAGTGGTGGTCAAGAACAGCGTATCGCCATGGCACGCGTCTTATTAAGTAACAAACCTATCTTGCTACTAGACGAACCAACTGCTCATTTAGATATTGAAACTGAATATGAAATCAAACAAGTAATGCTTGAAATTTTCAAAGATAAATTAGTCTTTTTGGCAACACACCGCACACACTGGATGAAAGATATGGATCATATTCTAATGCTCGATCATGGCCATGTTGCTGCACAAGGTACGCACCATGACTTAATGGCCAAAAAAGGTGTGTACTACAAATTCATTTTAAACGAACATGTCGAAAGGATGTGATGGATGATGAAAAATTGGATCACGCCATATATGAAACAATTCAAGTTGCAATGGTTCCTAACGCTACTTTTCGGACTTTTAGGAATTGCATCTGGTGCTTTGCTTTTATTTACATCTGGTTATTTAATTTCTAAATCCTCACTGCGTCCTGAAAATGTCATGCTCGTTTACATTCCAATTGTTGCAGTAAGGGCTTTTAGTATTGGGCAGGCATTGTTTCCTTATTTAGAGAAACTTGTGAGTCATGATCTCGTATTACGTATTTTAGCGATGATGCGTACAAAATTGTATAAAATGGTAGAACCGCAAGCATTATTTCTTCAATCCCGTTATCAAACAGGTGACCTCTTAAGTGTACTTTCTGATGATATCGAACGATTACAAGATTTATTTTTACGAACCATTCTACCTAGCATCTTCAGTGTAATCATGTACACTGTTTTCATCGCAGTCATTGGTCTATTTGATATGACTTTTGCTATCATGATGGCCCTTGTGTTAGGGGTAATTGTTTTTCTTTCACCCTTCTTATCATTATTTTGGTTGCGCCGTTATCATATTAGCCAAAAGAAAGTGAAAAACCGTTTATATGAGCAATTAACAGATGCAATATTCGGTATAACGGATTGGCAAGCGAGTGGACGAACAGCTACCTTTTTAGAAGACTTTCGTGAAACAAATGCAGCTTTACAAGGATATGAGCGCAAATTACAAAATCGCCATCACATTCGTAGTGCCATAATTCAACTCGTAATTGGCATCGTCATGATGAGCGTTTTAATATGGTCAAGTATCCAAGTCGGGGAAGGCGTTTTTGCCCCAACTATGATTGCAGCCTTTACACTGATGATTTTAAATATTACCGATGCACTTGTTCCGATTTCCGATGCAGTTGAACATTACCCATTATATGTCGATTCGATTAAACGAATTAATCAGATTCAAGATGGTGAATTTTTAATGGATCGTACACCTCTTGATGCACAAAAAATAAATAACAAGAAGCTAGAAAATACCTTTGTAGAGACGAATAAAGTAAATATAAAAATAGATCATGTACACTACCATTATCCGCATACAGATAAAACTGTATTACAGGACTTCACACTAGCAATACCAGCTGGAGAAAAGTTAGCAATTTTAGGTAAAAGCGGAACAGGTAAATCTACGTTACTCAAATTATTAACAGGCATGATTTTACCAGACAAAGGTGTCATCACGATAAATGAAAAAAAGGCTAGTCCTGAATTTTTGTCTACTTACATCAGTGTCTTTAATCAAAAGCCTCATTTATTTGATACGACGATTGGGAATAATATTCGAATTGGAAAACCAGACGCAACGGACGAAGAAGTTTGGGATGTGATAGAGCAGGCACAATTAACAAGTCTTGTTTCTTCATTGCCTCAAGGACTCGCCACACCTACTCGTGAAATGGGAAGTCGCTTTTCAGGTGGTGAACGTCAGCGTATCGCCTTTGCACGGGTTCTATTACAAAAAACACCCATCATTTTAGTCGATGAAGCTACGATAGGATTAGATCCAAAAACTGAACATGATTTAATCGAAACCATGCTGCACGCAACGAAAGATAAAACTGTCATTTGGGTTACACACCACTTGGCAAGTGTTGAAAAGATGGATCGTGTCATTTTCCTACAAGACGGAAATATAGCGATGGATGGATCACATGCAAAGTTACTCGAAACGAACGCCCGTTACCAGAAGTTATACGAAATGGATTACGGGATTCACAATTGAGTAAGTAAGTTTTAGAAGTTCAGTTAACAATAGCGTGCTAAAGTGCAGTTAGTGATTGCGGAACAAACTTGAAAGTCATTCATTACGAACATATTATCTTGGCTGAAGGTAAAACAAAAGCTAAGATGTAAATGAATCATCCATTGACTTTGGAACAGAATTAAAAATAAAACTGCGTGAATGTTTATAAACTGCAACTAACAATGAGTAGGGATTTAGGTACCTCCGCTCATTGTTAGTTGCATGAATTAAATTTTTACTCCTATTGATTCCTACTTTTTAAATCCTTGCATGATTGAAATGGGGTTCAGCGCCAGTTGACCTACAATAAAGGCTGTAGACGATTATTGTCCAAGAAAGATTGCTCCATACGTAAGTGCACCGAGAACTACCCAAACTGGACTCACCTTTTTCACTTCTAAAAAGAAATATCCTAGGATTCCAATCATTGCTGTATGCAATATTCCTACCCCTTCATACGAATGAAAAAAGAAATCGTACGTCATCACACCGAGTAACACAGCAATTGTCGGTCTTACAATTTGTGTAAGTCGCTTTACCTTGGGTGACGTTTTATATTTCATTAATAAACCTAATAACGCAATCATCATGATGAGGGATGGGGCAACAGATGCAAACACTCCGATTGTTGCACCTAACATACCACCTTGATCATAGCCAATATAGGCTGCAAGTTTCGTCGCAATCGGTCCAGGTAATCCGTTTCCCAAGGCAACCATTTCACTATATTCCTGGGTTGTAAACCATCCGTATCGATCAACTACCTCATGCTCTAAAAGCGGTATAGTTGCAGGTCCACCGCCATACCCTAATATATTTGCAACGAAATTTGCTAGGAAGATTTTCCAATAAATCATGACCCGCTCACCTCTCGCTTTTTATCTTTTGAAAAAAAAGCCGATCCAATGAGCGCAACGATTACGATTGCAGGATGAATTCCTAATAGTTCCATCGCCACCAAACTTATGACGGTGAAGATAATCGTTGAAAGCCACCCTAATCCCGTTTTTGATTTTTTAATAAAATCCCATGCTAATACACCAATCATAACCCCTGCAATTGGTAAGACACCTTGGGACATGCCGTGTACCCATGGTTTATCTTTATACGCATTTAATACTGTTAATAATAGAATCATTAAAAGTGCTGTTGGTAAAACTGTTGCAATAAGCGCATTGATCAATCCCCAAAACCCGGCAATCCGCCATCCAATATAACCGGCCATTTTTGTATTAATCGGGCCAGGTAAAGTATTAGAAAGTGCCAACACATCAGAGAATTCTTCATCATCCATCCATTTAAATTTGTGAACAACTTCGTTTTGCATAAGTGGAACAGCCGAAAGACCACCACCATAACCAAGCATACCAGCCCGAAAGAAGGCCATAAAAATATCCTTTTGTTGTCTCATTTTATCCCCAACCTTTTTTGTATTACCTGGTCCCCGTTTAAATGTATTCCTTACACATGCTCAGACGGGTGTTCATATATTTTTATTAGAAATATTACTTTATAACGTGATACTGTATTCCACAGGGCTTCGCACTTCTCCTACTGATGTCCGTTCATGATATTGGGCTTTTACTCGTAGTTCCCCCTCTTATTGTGCCCATTCCTCTAAATTTCCCAAATGGGCCTACAATAAGTTAACTTGCGATAAAATACGTTACAGTTTGTAGCCTATAACAATGGACATTCTTATGTCAAGCTCCCCCTGTTTGAAGTTCTGACAATTGCAGCTTCTTCATTTCAGAAATGAAGAAGTTTGGGGACATATTTAGTTTTTAAAAACAGCAAAATAGGGCGGAGTATCGAGATACCGCCCCATTTTGCTTGATTAATAAAAACTTAAACTTTTTGATCATAAACAGCTTTTCCGGCAAGTGCATATAATATGGCATACGTTACGAAATGTGAAGAATGGTCATTCGCGTCCTGTTGTGGATATACTTCAACATAATCTAGTCCGTGTATACCAAGTTTGGCAAACTCATAAATAAGTTCCAGTAATTCAAATGAAGTTAAACCATTTCCGTCAACTGGACCACCTGGATTGTAAGCAAAATCAAGGACATCACTACAAATACTTAAATAGACAACATCAACTTCCTTTTCAGCAATTTCATATGCGGCTTTTGCAATATCTTTTAAATTTCCCGCCTGACGAATATCACGAATCGTAATCGTTGTTGCCCCAACTTCTTGTGCGTATTTTCCAGTAATTGGCTCATTTCGCGGCCCATGAATCCCCATATGCACAATACTTTCATTACGTACATGCTCATTTTCATATAATCGGTGAAACGAGGTATTCCGCGCATATCGTTCGCCTTCATATTGTTTATGATTATCGTAATGTGCATCCAAATGAATGATGCCAACTTTCCCTTGGATATGCTTTCCAAGCGCCTTTACAATCGGATACGTAATCGTATGGTCGCCACCAAATGCGATAGGAAACTTTCCCGACTTCCATACGTTTGTTGCAAACTCTTCAATCCGATGCATCGTTTCTTTTGCATGTGTAGGAACAATACTAACATCACCTACATCACCAATTGTATAATGCTCTAACACATCAATATGATCCAGTTCTGGAAGATATCCTGAATATCGTGCAGAATTTAAACGAATGACTTTTGGCCCCAATTCACAGCCCGTATAATCCCCCCATGTAACCGCACCTTCCCATGGAACACCATAAACGAGTATATCTGTTTTTTCTAGTTGCTTTTGATCATGAATATCAACGATGTTACTATTTAAAAAACAAGGTGTATTACCATAAATATGTTGTGTCAATTTCTCTCTCCTCTTCCTTTCTAAATTGTGTTTTGTTTCCATACGAATTGCATAAAATTGTAGTTGGCAACTATTTACTTTCCAAAAAGCATACATTGTGGATCATTTTTTTGGTCTTGATTACCCCACTTTTTCTACCACTCTATCATACTCCTCGAGCATTTTCTCAGACGGTCCTTTTCCAGTTAAACTAAACAATACGATTGCAATACTAGATAATAAAAATCCAGGCACCATTTCATATAGTTCCGAATTCGTTAACGGCCATAAGAAAATGGTGACACCTCCAACAATAATTCCTGCCAATATGCCATTCCGGGTTGTTCTTCTCCAAAACAATGAAAACAATATCGCTGGTCCAAAGGTTGCACCAAACCCTGCCCAAGCATAAGAAACCAAATCTAACACAGAGCTTGATTCATTCCACGCTAGTGCTAAAGCGATGAGGGCAATAAGTAATACGGAAAATCTTCCAATCCAAACAAGCTCTCGCTCACTTGCTTTCTTTCTAAAATATCGTCGATAAAAATCTTCGGAAAGAGCACTAGATGATACTAGTAATTGTGAATCTACTGTACTCATAATTGCAGCTAACACAGCGGCTAAAAGAATTCCCGCAATCCAAGGGTTATACGCTATTTGTACGAGCTGTATAAAAACTTGTTCGGAATCCGCTAACGGTTCCTGTATTGTCACAATCCCAATCATTCCAACGATAAGTGCACCATACAATGGAACGACCAATCCGAGTGTTACACTGATGAGTCTTGCTTTTCGCACCGCTTTATGTGTGCGGATGGCCATAAAACGAGCCAGTATATGTGGTTGCCCAAAATATCCTAATCCCCAAGCTAAAGCAGACACAATTCCTACAAAACCTATTGGACCAGCAGCTTGCCATAGTACACCACTTGGTTCGTCATATGTCGTATCGGCGAATGCATCAATTAAACTAGGGCTAATTGAACCAAGCTTGTGAAACAATTCCCCAAAACCACCAATACTAATCAATCCGTAAATAGCTGTAAAAGCAAGCGCAACTGTCATAAGCAATCCTTGAACTAAATCCGTATAACTAACAGCAAGAAATCCACCTAAAAATGTATACGTCACAATGATGAGTGCCCCGATTATAAGCGATGTATGATAACTAATGTCAAATGTGCCTTGAAATAATTTTGCCCCAGCAACTAAACCGGAAGCTGTGTAAAATAAGAAAAACGCAAGTATAAAAACAGCAGAAATCACACGGAGTAAATGGGATTTGTCACGATAACGATTTTCAAAAAACTCAGGAAGTGTAATCGAATCTTTCGCAAACTCCGTATATACACGCAATCTCTTTGCAACATATTGCCAATTAATAACTGCCCCAATCGCAAGACCAATCGCAATCCACAGACTCCAAGTGCCTAGTCCCGCTGCATATGCTGCCCCAGGTAATCCAATTAATAGCCAACCACTAAAGTCACTAGCAGATGCAGAAAAGGCTGTCACCCAACTGTTTAACTTTCTACCACCCAATACATAATCCGATAACGTGTTTGTCATACGATACGTTACAAATCCAATTACGATCATAACAAAAAGATAGATTGTAAAAGTGATAAAAGTTGGGCTCATCCGTCATCCCTTCCTTCAGTAAAAAAGGTTATCGTTACCCAAACTGCTAACAATGGCATTGGAATAAAAAACCAAAAAAAGCTCCACCCCGACAGTGCATATTCCAAAATTGCAACCTCCTTATGGTTTCATTTAAATCTGTGCTTTCTTAAGAGAATTTTCTATTAGTCTATTCCCCTTCTTTTTCTAATATGAAAGAAATAATCGGATCCATATAAAGGAGAACCTTCATGAATAGTGGAAAATCAAATGCTGTTCTCATCCATCCATAACGTTATGCTGCACGACTAGCGGAACTTCAACATGTATCTTCAACACATTTGACTCTTTCTTCAACATGCATAGCATCAACTTCAACATAAGCCACATTTCTCCAACAAAACATAAAACCGCCCCCAATATTCCTTCAAATATTGGGGGCGGTTCTTATTTAAAATTACAAATCGTCAAAGCCGTTTAAATCACTCGTTTTTGTATATTGGCGTGATTTTTGTTCAAAAAAGTCCGTTTTTGTTCCATCAAAATTATCGACGTAAGCATGAATCCATTTCATTGGGTTTTGCACATGTTCTGGATAAATTTCTTGTAATCCCAACATCCGCAACATTTTATTCGCACGATATTTGATATATCCTTCCATTTCTACAAAGTCTATTCCAGCAACATCTGCCAACACATAATGAGACCATTCCGTTTCTAATGCTACAGACTCTTTAAAATGATCGTACACCCAGTTGGTTAGTTTCTCGTTATTTTGTTCTGGATGTTCCGCCAAAGTTGCTCGAAATAGTTCACTAATGAATCGTCCATGTTCTAATTCATCACGATTAATATAACTTACCATTGTCGATGTACCTACCATTTTATTATGTCGTGCCAAATGATAGAAAAAGGCAAATCCTGAGTAGAAAAACATTCCTTCTAATAATGCAGTATAAACCATTGTTTTTAAAATATTTTCTATGGTAGGCTCTTCTACAAATCCATTATATTGTTCCATAATATGTTGATTTCTTTTCAATAGGACTGGATCTTTTCTGCCGAGTTCAAATGCTTCATTTTGTTCATCAAGTGAAACAACAGATGACAACACATAAGAATAACTTTCATTATGAACCGCTTCTTGCTGTGCAATAACTGCCATAATCGATTGAACAGACGGATCTGATGCATACAACGAAATTAGCAAGGCAATACGCGTTTGTGGTGCATCTAGTGTAGATAGTAACCCGATAATTTTTAAATAAGCATCCTTCTCCGCTTTAGTCAAAGTTGGGAATTGCTTAATATCACTCGACATATTCACTTCGTCAGCTTGCCAGTAATTACCCACAAGTCGTTTATACATTTTATACCAATGTGGATACGCGATATCATTCCAATTTAAAATACCACTTGATTTTCCTCCAAATAATCCAGTTGATTTATTTGGATTACGTGGTTCTAATGTTTTCGCTTTTTCAAGCAATAACTGGGACATTTTGTATGACTCCTTCCACCCATTTTTCAACATTTACTTCTTGTGATCCTCTTGGGGATTGTTCAATTTTCAAACCTTGCCATTTACTTTGATAAAAATGGCACAGTCGGTCAACTGCACAACAGTATAAATCATCTCCACCAAATTGTGTATCTCCAGTACCAAAAATAGCAACATTTTCAGGTTTATAACCAACCTCTAAAATAAAATCTTTTACTTCATCCGGAATCCGACCATATTCCCATGTAAACGTTCCTAAAAAGAGGAAATCATAACTTTCTGCGTGCACCGGCGGATCAATTCCTATCCGGTGCATATCGACTGTAAAACCAGCCGTTTCTAGCTTTTCAGCTATTAGGTTTGCTACTTCCTCTGTGTTTCCACTATAGGATAAGTAGGCAATGACTGCTTTCACGTTTCTCCCTCCTTGTAAGTATCTTTTTTCTAACTTTATTTACTATTGTCTATCCAAAGATCAGAGGTAGTGTCTCCGAAGTTTCTTACGGTCTGACAAATAAACGTTAAAGCTCCCTTTTTGATACGACTTCCATTTTCAAGTTTTTTAGACAAGCGCGATTAACTATGACACCATTCACATTCTTCCACGTCATTTGCTGTTGAACGAACATAATAAGTTGTCTTAAGTCCTTCTCGCCATGCTTGTACATGTAAATCTAACAGAACGGAGGCACGAATATTATAAGGTACGTAAAAGTTAAATGAGATACTTTGGTCAATATGTCGTTGACGTTTCGCATTTTGTTTAATCGACCAGCGCTGATCAACGATATATGCACTTTTTCGGTATACATCATATGTTTTCGGTGTTAATTCAGGTGCCGTAACTGGTATTTTAAAATCCTTTTTCTCTTCATAGTAAAACGGCTTAAATACTGGATCGATACTTGCAGTTGAACCAGCAATCATCGCCGTTGAAGAGTTAGGAGCAACTGCTAGTAAATAGCTATTACGAATACCGTTTTCTTGCACTTCATGTTTTAATGATTGCCATTTCGCATCTGTATAGTTCCTTTCATCGAAATAAGCGCCAGTTTCCCACTTACTTCCCGCGAATACTGGATATCTCCCTTTTTCCTTACTTAATGCCATACTTGCTTGAATTGCATAATAAGCGATTTGTTCATATAAGGAATCCGCATATGCTACCGCTTCTTCCGTTTCCCAGTGAATTCCCTTCTTTGCCAATAGATGATGCCACCCAAATGTTCCAAGGCCTATCGCACGATATTTTTGATTCGTTAACGTCGTTTGTAGGATAGGTAATGTATTTAAATCAATGACATTATCAAGCATTCTTACTTGAATGGTAATTAACCTTTCTAGTACATTTTCAGGAATTGCTCGTCCTAGATTAATCGAGCTCAAATTACAGACAACAAAGTCACCAGCGCGATACTTTTTCACTATCAATCCATCTACTACTTCTTCGGCGACAAGTTCTGTTGAAGATTGATTTTGAGTAATTTCTGTACAAAGATTAGAACAATAAATCATCCCTTCATGTTGATTCACATTACGACGATTTACCTCATCACGATAAAACATAAATGGTGTACCTGATTCTAATTGCGATTTCAAAATCCGCTTCATAATTGAAATTGCGGGAACGACACGCTTCGTTAACGCCTCATTTTCAATACAAGCTTCATACCGCTTTCGCCATTCGCCATTCCCCTTTTTTTCATCAAAAAAATCTTCCAATGAAAAGCCCATCACTTGTCTTACCTCATGCGGATCAAATAAATACCAATCCCCGCGATTTTCCACTTGTTCCATAAAATAATCCGGAATACAAACACCAGTAAAAATATCATGTGCTCGCAATCTATCATCACCGTTGTTGAGCTTCAAATCAAGGAATGGTTCAATATCGGTATGCCAAACATCAAGATAAACAGCAATGGCACCTTTTCGCGTTCCTAATTGATCCACACTAACTGCCGTATTATTGAGCTGTTTTATCCACGGAACAACACCACTTGACATTCCTTTAAAGCCCTTTATTGCACTTCCTCTCCCACGAACTTTTCCCATGTAAACACCGATACCACCACCGTTTTTTGATAGTTTTGCAATATCTGTATTACTATCATAAATAGATTGTAAACTATCATCGACAGTGTCAATGAAACAACTTGATAATTGCCCATGGGTTTTCCCCGCATTATTGAGTGTAGGCGTTGCAACTGTCATATATAAATTACTCAATGCCCAATAGGCTTCGATAACATAATCAAGTCGGTTTGTCTTTTCCTCATCTTGCATTAAATGCATTGCAATAATCATCCAACGTTCTTGTGGTAATTCATAAGGACTTTTATCATGATCTGTTGCTAGATAGCGTGTAGCTAATGTGTAGATAGCTAAATATGTAAAGAGGCGATCACGTTCTGGATTTATTTGCTTTGCTAAATAATCGATTTCCTCTTTATCGTATTTATTTAAAATACTTTCCGTGTAAATTCCTTTATCTGTTAACATTTTAATTAAATCATAAAATCCTGCATACGGTTTTTCTGGATCAAGTTTTCGATTCACTGTTGCTTTTGTATATAACTTTTCTAAATATAATTGCGCAGCTAAATAAGTCCAATCGGGCTCTGCTTCGTCTATATTTTCCAATGCTAGTGAGATACTCGTTTCTAATGCATCTTCGTAACTAACTTCTTCCTGTAGCACTCTATTAATCTTTTCCATATATGTAGTATAATCTAAAGCCAAATTCCTTTTTTCTTTTTCAATAAACCTTTCCAGGCTTTCTTTCGCAGTTAAAGTAACTTTTAAAGTCATCTCTTTCCGTCCTCCTTCATTTTCTCCCATAAAAAAACGCCCACCCTTCGAAAGTGTGCGAAAAACGACAGAAAAATCCTATAAAAATAGAATGAACCCCTATCGTTTCGTTTTCTTTCACCCCGAAGAAATGAAACTTTATGTAGATAGGCAGGTCTCCTGACTTGTGTATTATCCCTACTAAGGTCCTTCCCGTATGAATGCCTTTTGAGCATTTCATACAGTGGATTTCCTGTTTGTACACACATACAGTTGCGGGGGCAGTTCTGGACTTTGACCAGATTCCCATTTTAAGACATGGACTGTCACCATTTCTACAAACACAATATATAGTGATTTATTATGTATCTATTACAATATGTTGTATAGATAGGGTAACATAATCTATTTTAAAAATCAATCATTCATTCTAGAATTAATTCCACTTATCAAATTTTCTTGTACTCTGCTATACTAATAACTAAGATTTTAAAACTTCATAAGGCTTAATGGTGACTTGTTCAGATACAAGTTTAAAAGGGAAGTTTGGTTAAATTCCAACGCGGTCCCGCCACTGTATTGCTGAGAATCTTTGGTTCATACCACTATTTCAATCTGAAATGGGAAGGTTCAAAGAGTTTCGATGAAGCAAAGCCAGGAGACCTGCCATTAAGAAGAACATTTTATCCTACGGGAGATAGGAAGGTGTTGCGCATTCGGCACATTTCATTATTTAAGATGAAATATATTTTTTGTAGATTACGCATACAAGAACCTTCTTATGACAAGAAGGTTTTTTATTTAGGAGGATACGACATTGGATAAAATTGCAATTACAGATACAAAAACAGTCCAAACACGCCTTGTCTTACCACCAGATACAAATCATCTTGATACGATTTTTGGTGGTAAAGTTTTAGCTTATATTGATGAAATAGCCGCACTAACAGCAATGAAGCATACACAATGTGCAGTAGTTACAGCTTCTATAGACTCGGTTGACTTTTTATCATCAGCAAAAGTTGGTGATGCATTAACATTAGAAGCATACGTCACGTACACAGGCACTAGTTCAATGGAAGTGTACGTAAAAGTAACCGCACACGATTTAATTAAACATATTGAAACACTAACAACTGAATCTTTTTTAACGATGGTTGCAGTAGATGAAAATGGTAGACCAACACCTGTGCCAAAAGTTTATCCGGTAACGGAAACGGAGAAACAACTGCATGAATCCGCACCATTAAGAAAAAAACATCGTGAAAAGCGGGTAGCCTTTAACCCAAAGAAACCGCAAACTTAATCATAATAGAATATGGAAAAAATGGAGTATATCGCTAAAGAAACCACTCTCTTTTTAAGGTACTATCCATGACACGTGAGGCAATACATGTTACTGTTAAATAGGACATAAAGTGAGACTTTCATCAGTGGATTTCTTAACATTTTCCTACTGATTAGTAGTTGAACAAATCAGGCATATACTGGCTGTCGATCTTCCACTTGATATTCTTTCATTCTAGCATTCTTGAGGTTGGGTCTTACAGTCAGTTGAGCCTTTGATAAAAAAATGACTGGAGAGATTACATGAGACTCATTGCTACCGACATGGATGGTACGTTATTAAATGAAATAGGAGAAGTAAGCAAAGAAAATGCTGCAGCAATAACCCGTGCATTAGAACAAGGTATTGAAGTTGTTGTAGCTACGGGAAGAGCATATGAATCTGCTATTCGGCCTCTACAACATGCAAACTTACAATTACCTATCATCTCCTTAAATGGAGCAATCTCATATACAGAAGACAAACAAGTAGTAAGTGAATATCCACTCACAGCTGAACATGCCAAAATCATTCTACAAAGTTGTCAGCGTCATCAAGTATATTATGAAATGTTTACGAATAAAGGCCTGTTAGCTACAAATGGGGATGACTTCATTCAAATTATGCTCGAATATATGCAGGCTACGAATCATGAAGTTGACTCAGCTGATATTGAAGCAAAAGTACGCCAACGATTTGTAGATGAAAACGTAACATTTACAAGTGACTTTGATCAAATCGTTCATGATTCTAAAATAGAGATTTTTAAAATCCTCGTCTTTACGAACGATCAAAGTAAAATCAATCAAATAAAAGCCGAATTAGGGGATACACCGATAGCCATTACAGCCTCTTCGTCGATTAGCTTAGAATTTAATGATACAAAAGCACAAAAAGGAATTGCACTACAACAATTTGCTACGAGTAAGGGAATAGATATGCGTGATGTCATGGCATTGGGGGATCATTTAAATGATTTATCGATGTTAAAAATGGCAGGACGTGGTGTTGCAATGGGGAACGCTACTGAAGAAATTAAACAAATTTGTAAACACATCACAAAAACAAACGCAGAACACGGAGTTGCTGTTGCAATAGAAGAAATACTTCGTACCCAAGTAATATAGAAAACAACGAGACCGGAACATAAGGGTCTGACCCCCTCAAAAGTTTAGCGCTTCATACCGCATGTAGTAATTGAGGGGGCTGACACTTGTTTAGTTCCAGCCCGTTGTTTTATTTTTCATCGTCAGTTTTTCAAGTAGCGTAATCACGCGGTCAAGCTTTGCTTCAATCTTTTGTTCACGATCATTCTTTTCTCTCATATTTTTCATTACGGAGCGAATCATCACAAAAAGTGCCGTAAAGAATAAAACGATAAGTAACAAAAAAACTAATTGTATGATCATATCACCAAAACGAAACATGTGCATTTACTTTGACACGCGTTCTGTAAAATCAGCTAGTAATCTTGCACCAAATCCTGTTGCAGAATGACCATAATAACCCTTCTCACGACTCATCATCACTCCAGCCATATCTACGTGTAACCATTTGGCTGATTCTGGAACGAAATGGCGTAAAAATAACGCAGCTGTAATGGAACCAGCTTCTCCTTTTGAGCTAATATTACTAAAGTCAGCATAATCACTATTTAAATAGCTTTCATAGTCATCTACAAGAGGCATCGGCCAGACAAAATCACCATTTTCATCGCCAATTTTCTTCATTTCCAGTTGCAATGCTTCATCACCAAACACTCCTCCAAGTCGTGAGCCAAGTGCATTAGCAATTGCCCCTGTAAGCGTTGCAATATCAACAACATATTCAGCACCTAATTCGCCTGCACGAATAAGTCCATCTGCTAAAATGAGACGACCTTCTGCATCGGTATTACCAATTTGTACTGTTTTGCCGTTTTTATATTGAATGACCTCGCCTGGTAATACAGATTCTTGATCAGGAATATTTTCAGCCATTGGAATAAGTGCAACAACATTTACAGGTGCATTTGATTCCGCCAATAATTTCATTGCTCCTGCGACTGCAGCAGCGCCACCCATGTCCATACGCATGCTACTTAGATCTCTGCTTCCTTTTAAACTAATTCCACCCGTATCAAAAGTGACACCTTTACCGACGAGCGCAACTAATGGCTTCGTATCATCGCCACAATAAGCTAGTTCTACAAATGATGGATCATATTTACTTCCTTGGCCAACTTTTAATAATCCGTGCATCTCACGTTTTTCTAGTTCTGCTTTATCAAATACTGTGACACCTATTCCCGTGTTTGCGTATTCTTCTTGAAGTCGATCGGGAAATGTTTGCGGATTTAATACATTCGATAGCTCATTCATTAAATCTCTCGAAAATGCCGTTGCCTCTGCACGTAATTTTCCTTTTGCTACAAAGTCAGCTACATGGTGATTATCTTCCATCACTAGTTCTGTTTTCTCTGATAACGGATTCTTTGATTTATATGTAGCAAATGAATAAGTACCAAGATGCCATCCTTCAGTAAATGCGGTTATTAACACTGCTTTATCAACAAGTGGAAAAGTCTCTGTTAATGTTTCAACTGCTACTATTGCCTGCTTTATCTCCCGTTTACTAACATCTCTTGCAATAGCACCCGCAACCATTCTTACTTTTTCAGCAGTCTGCTTTTTCTCAGAAACTTCTTTTAAAACGACATATAATTGATCAGATAATAATGTAACCACATAATCTCCACTGCTCTTTTTCACATATTGTTTTTGCTCTTCTTTTTCTAAGTTATTGAAATTAATAATAGATATTTTCATTCCTATTCCCCCTTCAAACTTTTACTACTATTCTATATTAATTCGCCACACGAAGTGAAATTCCTGCTTTTTTTACAAATGTTTTTTAAGTTCGACAATGTTTGTTGCCTGCATGCTACAATGATAACTTCCGAATTGCTCTATCCTTCATTTTTATGTACACATATATGATGGTATTCAAAAAGAATATATAAATGACCGTTCCATGTACATAGGACAACTTCATCGTGAATAAAATAAATTGATGGGCTGAAGAAAGGAGTGAAAAGATATATCGAACTATTTGCATCAAGCCATGTTTGAACATACATTTTGGTTGCAAGTATTTCGTGATCATGCAACTTTCATCCATGATTCCTTTACACCATCTCATAAAAAAGATACTGCAATTGCTAAATATTTTATAGATGTATTCACAGACCTCCTACATGAAGTGGAGTTATTACATTCATCCAATGCGATTTCATTTGCGAAAGAGGCGGAAGACATAACTAGTGATTTAAAGCGTTATAAATTATCTATTATAAAAAGACAATTAAACGGCGAGCTCACTTTTCATTTAACCCCTACATTTGTGAATCATATGACTTACGAACTGGAAGAGTATGAACACCTTCTACGTTACTTAAAAAATGGTGAAACACCACCAGCTTTTCATGAGCTCCATCATCATTTACTTTGGCTTCGTATTTCAGCAACGCATGCCAAGATGATAAACGAATGCTTAGATCATGTAGAAGTAAAGCTAAAAGAGCAATGTGAACAGTATCGAAAAATTTTTGAACACTTCTATTTAAGAGCTGTTGAATTAAATGGTTATCTTAGAATAAATATGGAAACTTTCCCTGCTTTAATAAAATTCAATCACGATGTAAAAGCAGAAATAAATGACTTTCAAAAACTTATTCTTGATATATTGACACGAAAGGAAGTTGAACATACGCCAGATAATTTTACCTTCCTACTGGCTAAACATATAGAACGTGAAGGACAATACTATATAAAGAAGATCTTTCAAACTGCAAACTAAATAATAGACATAAGGGGTCTGACCCCTTATGTCCCAGCGTCATTTTTGGCACAACCTTTTATTCAAAAATTGGCCATTGCCTTTTATCAGCAATTTCTTTCATATCTGCCTTTGGATTAACAATAATAGGATGGTTAACAAATTGTAATAACGGAATATCACTTTTACTATCTGCATATGCCCAAACTTCTACTTGATCATCTTTTGCATGTTCGTATAGCCATTGTTCCACACGCCTTAACTTTTCATTTCCATGAATGATTGGACCGGTCTCTCCTGTACAAATTCCATTTGGGTAAAACATTAATTCTGTCCCGATGATATGTACATCTAGATTAACTTTATGAACAAATGCCTGCAAAAATGGCTTCAATGCACCAGATAGCACAATAACAGCATGACCTTGTTGTTGATGTCGCTTTATTTCCTCAACTAGTTTATGGTTAATATCTGCTGCCCCTAATTCAACTAATTGCTCAAAAAAGATGTCCAATTGTTCAGCAGTTTTACCTTTAAACGTTTTTGCAAATCCTTTAAAAAACGCATGACGAAACGCGTCTTTTCCTCGCGTAACTCCGAGTGCACTAGCTTTTATAGTAGAACTTGCGACAGTTCCCCATTGCTTGTAATTAAACGCCTTTTGTCCTGCTTCAAACATGACATAAAATGAATTACCTTGAAATAATGTTCCATCAAAATCAACTGTTACAACACCCATCCGCCCTCATCCCCTTTAAAATCATTTTACAAACATTAAATTTAATACTACTTATCGTACCAAGTACAAGTTGCTACTGCAATGAATTCGTGCAATAAAACGATTGCAACATGTTTTGATACATATCGTAAGCCGGTTTTTCCCATAAAAAAAGAGATTGGAACAGGAGGGTCTGACCCCATTGTCCCAATCTCTAAATTTCTATACGATAGAAATAACGATCATTAAAAAGAAAAGAATTGTTAAATAGATTAATGATGAACGAAACATCATATTGGCCCACTTTACATCGTCTTGTAAATAAAATCCACTTATCGTAATTACAAGCCAGATTACATTTGCTGTTGTAGCGATGATAACAAAAGCAAGTCCTAGTGATGTCATGAAAAATGGGATTGGAAGTAATGCCAAAATCCAAACGAGCATTTGTCTTTTTGTTACAGCAAATCCAGCCACGACTGGTAGCATCGGTACGTTTGCAGCTTTATAATCATCATATCGCCGCATTGCTATCGCAAACGTATGTGGAATTTGCCAAACAAACAATAGAATGAATAACATAACCGGGATAATGTGGTAAGTAGACGTAACAGCACCCCAACCAATTAATGGTGTAACTGCGCCCGAAACACTACCAATTACCGTATTTAATGTATATTTACGTTTAGACCAAAATGTGTATAATACAACATACGTAAACCAGCCGATAAATGCATAAAATGCAGCTTCTAATGTTGTAAATAATATAAGTGCAAATCCAATTGTTGTAGTTGCAATTCCTAACCATAGAACCGTTTCTAACGAAAAATGTCCCGTAACAGTAGGACGATTTTCTGTGCGAACCATATGTCGATCTAAATCTACTTCATACCAATTATTAATAATAAGCGCACCAGCAATAATCAACGTACTCGCTAAAAGTATTAATAATATGTTACCCACATGTTCAGAAACATGACCACCAGTAAAATACAAAGCTAATAAATAGCCAGCCAGTACGGGCATCACATTTAATACTAAAACAATTGATTTTACAAGAGACTTTAAGTCACGTAGAACACTTGTTAATGTCATATTCTCTGTACTTGTTTGGATTGGAATCCCCTCTATTGTGGTTGTATCTTTTAATTTACTCATCACTTGCACCCCTTGTAAGTGTTCATGAATAGTCTTATAAATTTTGTACACTAAAATTAATTTTATCATGAATTCAAGTTTGTTTCTAGAAAAGATTGTTACAGGTTTAAGGACATTTTCCATTTCCCGGGCAATATTCGACAGATTACAAGTTAATCATTGACATCATTTGCATATTTTACAAGAAATAAACTGTTCATTTTTCACCCCTCCTCATTCTAATAATTTTATTGACACATATAATAGGATTTCAGGTAAAAAGATGGTTGTAAATTTAAAGGAGGTTTCTGAATGGCCTGTAGTCAACATGAGTTAGTTATCCAGGCACCAATTGAGGAAGTATGGGCGCTATTTAGTGATATGAATAGGTGGGCTCCGCTTATAACCGGTTACAAAAATCATCGTATAGTAAATGAGCAACAGTCAGCATGGACATTTAAAGGGGAAGTAGGTAAAGTGAAAAAAACAATTCACATTAAATTATTCATAAAGGAATGGAAAAAACCGCATCAAATCGCTTTTGAATTTAGTAATGACAAGTTAAAAGGGAACGGACATTTTAAAGCGACGAATAAGCAGAACGAAACAATCATCCTTACTTATTTGCAAATTGCAGGTAAAGGGATGCTTGGTCCTATCATAAATCCTATTTTAAAGTCCCTTTTGCCAAAGACATTAAAGGATTTAACAGAGGCGATTGCAAAAGAGGTTACCAAACGTCAGCCGGTCCAAGCGACTACATAAAGTGAAGTTTCCATGAGTGGTATTTCCCCTCGCGCACACGGAGTAGTTTGTTGAACGAATCAGACGTTTATAGGCTATTGACCCCTTCTTGTATGTTAGGGGCCGATAGCCTGTTATTACTGTAGTAAAGGAGCCAATTGCATGACGTTTCGTTAAATTAGCTTAAATTCATGTACCCAAACTTTTAATTTCGGATTCCAGTCCATTCCTCCATGAATTGCTGAAATAGCACGTTTATACGCAGCTAAGTCTTTATACCCTTCTTTTATAGCATCTGCATCTGTAACTTCTTTTAAAGATTGACGATAAACATGCGTTACTTCGAGTGTCACCCCTTGAAGTTCGAATGTATCACCAACATTTGCAAATTGATTACTACGTCTAACGGCCGTTTTTTCACCTTTTATTACTTTGGCAACATCATCTTGTCTCGTTACGAGTTGTTTGATTTCCTTCAGTTTAATCGGTTTATTTTCTGTACCATCTTTACCCATTTTTTCAATCCTTTCATATCTATTGATCATTTTAGATGCATCCAACTATTACCATTAACAAAATTTTTCGGTTATTACTAGCTAAACTACAAAAAGTTCGTTAGAATAAAAATAGGTATAAAGTAGTTCAATTGCATTATTTATTGGATGTAAATACCCATACTTTTGTAAATATGCTTATGTAATAGGAGATTTAACTTTTCATTTAAGTTATTGATACATCCTTTTGTATGTAAATCTTCATATTCGCTAAAAACTAAAGGAGTTTGAGATATGAAAAAGTTAAATGCTTGTGAAATAAAGTTCTTAAAAGATATCCTGCATCACAATGATGCGCTAATTGAAATGAATAATAAACGTTACTATCTTTCGTTAGTTGAAGAACCAGCCATTTCGGTTCAGAAAAAAGATATTTGCCAAGATGTTAAAGAAAAGTACTACCAACAAAGGAAGGATTTGCTTAGTGGCAAAGACTTTTCAATAGATGACATATTCGAAATGATGGAGCATGGTATCTTGTAAATAGTGTGCTCCTATATTTTTACTAACTATTTTTCCCACTAAATGGACGAGGTGCTTTATTCCCCTTTACCTACTTCCATTTTCCATTCTCGGATTTCATACTCTCTTGCCCCATTTATCACATAAGGATCAAGTTTTACAAGTTTTTCAGCTGTCGAAATATTATCTACTTGATAAACGACCAAGCCACCTGAACCGTCCATGAACGGACCTTTAGCAAAAACTGTCCCTTGTTTCATTTGCTCATCTAAAAATTGTAAATGATCTGCGCGGAATTGTTTATTTTTCTCTTCATCCTTCATTGTTAAAAACACCGCAAAATATTTCATCACTAGCCCTCCAAAATATAGTTATTATATTTCATAGTATCATGAATTACAATTCAATGTATGATAGAACCACCATCACATGCATCAGGCACTATCATGCTTTTTTTCTACAGCTAAAATATTCGCAACTGCAAATCTCCTTATTTTTTTTCGCCAATAGCAATATGCAATCAAGCTACTTTCATCACATTTCAACACACGAATAAATCGTTCGGTAACTTGCCCTGCTTGATTTATATAAAATATTTTAAGTACATTATGATTTTCTTCAGCTGCTTTGAGCAATCTTTTCATACAATCACACCGCCCCTATTAGAACATTTGTTCTTATTATAACATATTCTCCTACGGATACAATATTCATTTACTTTTTCGAAGTATACGCAATCTAATACGTTCTGATACCATTTTTTCTGACCCAAAATCTTATTATCAATATCCAGTGCCTACTTTCTCTTCTTTTTTTGACAAAATTCGATAATGAAACTATCTAAACAGTGACACTAACTGGTATAATTAATGATAAAGCCTATTCATTCCATTAGAAGATATCGGAAGAATACAACATGACTGTTGACGGCAATATATTGTTAATTTCAAGATGAAGTTGGGAGGATTAAAATGAGTTGGACAAAAGACTTTTTTATTTATCTTTCGCAGAACAATGTATTAAATAGCGGTGCAAAAAAATGGGGTCTTAAACTAGGGGCACAATCTGTCGTAGCCGGGACAAATCTTACGGAAATGATTGAAAGTGTAAAAGAATTAAATTCACATGGCATATCTTGTACAATAGATAACCTTGGCGAGTTTGTTTCTGAAAAGTCCGAGGCAACTGCTGCTAAAAAGGAAATTTTAAGTGTCATTGAAGCAATTCACGAACATCAAGTTGATGCTCATATCTCCTTAAAACCAACACAATTGGGACTTGGTATTGATTATCAATTTTGCTTAGATACATTAAGGGAAATTGTTGCAAAAGCACAGGAGTATAATATTTTCATTAATATTGATATGGAAGATTATAAGAACTTACAGCCTTCATTTGACCTTTTTGATGAGCTTTTAAAAGAGTATGATAATGTCGGAACAGTTATTCAAGCTTATTTCCATAATGCCGTAAAGAACATCGAAAAATATAAAGATCAACGACTACGTCTTGTAAAAGGTGCATATAAAGAATCAGAAGAAGTAGCCTATCAAGACAAAAAAGAAATCGATAACAATTTACTTAAATTAATCGAATATCATTTATTAAGCGGTAAATTTACATCAATTGCTACACATGATCATCGCATCATTCATCAGGTAAAAGAATTCGTAAAAGAGAATAATATATCTAAAGATAAATTCGAATTCCAAATGCTTTATGGCTTTAGAAAGGAAATGCAACTTGCATTAGCAAAAGAGGGATATAATTTCTGTACGTATGTACCATATGGTGATGACTGGTATGGCTACTTTATGCGCAGACTGGCCGAACGCCCACAAAACTTAACGCTTGTCGGAAAGCAAGTATTCAATAAGAAAACGAATACAGCAATCGCTGTTGCAGCTGGGGCATTTTTGCTAGGGCGATTAACAAAAGGTAAGAAGAAAAAATAAAGCGGAAGATGTTATTCTTTCAAACGAATCGTTCGCATATGAAAGAATAGCGTACATCAAGTATCTTGCATATCCTGCAATCAGCATGATTTTACAAAAAAGAGCTCCCTAGAGTTCTGATAGGTACTACACTCCAGAATAAGAGTTATACTTTAACTCCTGGGATGTAATACCAATCGGAAATAGAGGAGGCTCTTTTTTTGAACAAATTATAATCAAAGCCACTTAAATAAACTATCATTCTCCCACTTTGACTGATGTATATTTAAAAAGGAGGGAGAAAACTTGCTATTCTCAAATGACACCAAATAAATCCAAAAATACACGGACAGCCAATAATGTAACAAAGATTAAAATCCCACCATACACGATATTTTGCCGTGTATTATTCACAGCAGCGCCAAGAAATTCCTTTTTATTACAAAGTATGAGTACTAATCCAGCTACAAGTGGTAAAGCTAATCCATTTAATGATTGTGCTGTAATAATAATAGAAATAGGTACTTCACTAAACAGTAAGATGATGCCGATTGGTACGAGGCTCGCGACTATCATCACAGCACGGCTTCTTGGTGCTTTAAAATCTAATTCTTTTCCAATTGATTCGTTCATTAAGCGACACGCTAAAGAAATTTGATATAGTCCGGAAGAAAAGCCTGCCGCCCATAAACCTAATGAAAATAAGATACCTGCATATCTACCTAAAATAGGTGTTAGCTGCATGGCCATATCTGCAGCACTTTCGACTTCTATACCTGTTGGAAAGATAACTGTGCCCGCTGAAACTACAATCGCACCAGAAATAAATACAGTCGCAATCATATTAAATCGTAAATCAAACTTTGAAAGTTTAATTTCTCGTTTCACTACAATATTTTCCATCGTAGCATATCTTTCTTTTATAAACGTTGATAAACCAAGCACAATATTTGGTGGCATTGTCGTTGCAAGTAATGCTAAAATGAGCCAATAATTGCCACCCAACATTTGAAAAGAGAATCCCTCTTTCACAAGCTCACCAATATTCGGCCCAGAGAAGAAAGCTGTTAAAACAAAAGCTAATATCATTAAGGCAATCAGTACTTTATTAATATGTTCCAGTAATTTATAAACACCAATCCAAACAATTACTAATGCTGTAAGTGACATTGATGCCGCCCAAACAGTTAAGGATATATCTGGTACAAAATAATTTAAGGCTAATGCAGCTCCAGTAAAGTTTCCGGCTTGAAAGGCAATTGCTCCTATTAATACCGTCACGAAAAGAAATATAGCAACTGGTTTCCCAATATGGTCCCGAATACCATCCATAATAGATACCCGCTTATGTAACGTAATTCGTGTTGCAGGCTCTTGATAAAAATAAGCAAAAATACAAGCTAAAACAACAATCCACAATGCTTGATAACCATAACTTGATCCGACAACCGACATCGTCGTAATTGTACCTGGCCCAATAATACCCGCTATAACAATGACAGCTGGGCCAAGTGCTTTTACGCGGTCTCCTATTGTTATTTTATGTGAATTTGGTATGTCCAAACTAATATCCTGTTGTTCTTTCAATTGCATAAGCACCCTCCTTTTTGACAATAGTTTTGATTATAACGGAGGATGTACAATGCGTAAAGCAGTAAAATTACGCTTAAAGTAGAAAATTTACGGTAGTTTTCTATGTTTACATAGGATAATTCTTAAAAACCAAACATTTATAAGCGAATACGAGCAAATAGTCCTAAATTGCCTACTTGCAATTTATTTAGATTTTTGTATTATACATAAAAAAGATATCTACTATGAAAATATAGATATCTTTTCTCATTTACTACTAGCGTTTTCATGTTATTTTATTAATCTACATCAAGCTTTAATTCCCTTTTCGTAACATCATCTAATCGCCCAGTAGGATGTTGATATGTTGGTAGTGATGATACAAAAGGAAATAATTCCTCTCTTGCGATTTCGTATATTCTGCGCAACTCTTTGACTGGATCAACGTGTTCATCGACTCGTAAATCTACTAGCGGATATGCTTCGGTTCCAACTACTTTTAATGCTGCAGATTGTCTGCCACGGCGGTCACCACCAGCTTTTTGCCCCGCTTCTAACGCTTGTAAAAGACGCGCTGCTAATGACATATCGCTCTGTTCTGTCTGCTCAAAGACTTCTAACATGTGCTGAATTGTCGCTTCTCCCACAAGCAAATTACCTGCAACAGCTACATGGTCACCAACAAGGTGTCCATGCCAATCTAAACATTTCTCACCTGTATACGCTACAGCTTTACCGGTCTTATCAACAATACTAAATTGGCGAATTTCGGGGATTTTCTCCTCTTGTAAAATCTTTTCCAATGTCTGCTCAGCTGATAGCCCCTCTTTTAAATATTTCAAACCGTGAATACCAATGTACGGATTAACATAAGACTGTGATGCAATTGCTCCAACTCCTGCTTCTACATATGGACATAAGCTGCCGACTGCTGGTACTTTGGTTGAGACTGCTATACCGAATTGCCCTGTTTGTCTACATCTTGCCGTAATTGAAAATGTCATTTCCATTCCCCTTTTCTTATTTATGATAAGTTGCCATCTAAAAGATAGCCCCCTTTACACAATAGAACCAAACTGTCTCGTAACGTGCCTGTTAATTTACTTATATTTATTGAAGATACTGCTGATTCCCCCGCTTCGGCAGAATGCTTCGCTTTCCGGAGCGATATTAGTAAGGCAAGAAGTTTTCACTATTGAACAGTTTGGGGCAATTGTGACTGTGAGAGAACACAAAAGTCTATTTTATAGATTCCGCAGTTTTAAACCACGATCCATAACTCCTGTTCTGCCAAAGATTATTAATACAACTGCAACTATTGCCTCTGCAATTGGCAAGGCTAACCAAATGCCTGTAATCCCAAAATAATACGGCAATATGAGTAACATACCAATTAACAAAATATATCCGCGGAATACTGTGATTCCAATGGAAGGTCTTACGTAACCAATAGATTGAAAATAGGTCATATAAATAAAGTTTATCCCCATAAATAAATAACCTAGGAAAAACAGCTTGATCCCTTTTGTTGCCAATGCCGTAATTTCCGTAGAATCGACTCCAAATATCGCAACTAAATAATCCGCACCAAACCAGCCAATTAAAATAAATAGTATGCCTAGTCCCAAACCAGTTACTTCCGCAATTTTTACTGTTTCCTTAATTTGTTTAAATTTCTTTGCACCATAATAAAAGCTAATCATCGGCTGAATACTTGAGCCAATTCCGATGAATGCAAGAAACATAAATGTATGTAAATAATTAATCACTGAAAATGCTGCAAGTCCATTCGTACCGACATAATATGCCATTGCGATATTATAGCCCATCACAAAAATACCCATGCCTACTTCCGACAAAAAGCTTGGGAAGCCAATAAACGAAATCCTTTTTATCTCTTGTGGTGACCAAGTAAATTTTATAAATCTTAAGTTTGTATTTTTTCGAAATAACTGCAAGCATAAAATTAGTAATCCGATTAACGTTGCAAGTACTGTCGCTAACGCAGCCCCTGTTACTTTTAAATCTAATATAAAAATAAACCAATAATTGAGCATAATATTCATGATTGCGGATGCAACTAACCCAACCATTGCTAGCGTCGGTGCCCCATCATTACGAACAAAAATACTAATTGTACTTTCTAAAGCAATAATAATCGAAAAGCCAAGTAAAACTATCATATAATCTTCTACATAACCGAATGTTTCTGAATTTGCACCAAATATATATGCGAGTCTTTCCAAATTTAAATAACATATGAAACTAATAATCAAAGTAATAGCGGTAACGATTACAATAGATATGGTGAACAGCTTGTGGGCACGTTTCTGATTTCCTTCCCCTAATGCCATGGCGTACATTGTTCCACCGCCAACACCAATCAACAGTGCAATAGATATAATGATTGAAAACACAGGAACTGCAATATTTACACTTGCTAAAGCTACTGCACCAACACCATTTCCAACAAAAATCCCATCAATTACAATATTAATAGACATCAGCATCATGCCAAAAAGTGTTGGGATAAAATATTGAAAAAAGCTTCTTAAAGCAGACTGTGTATGTAACCTACTATTTTCCATTCCTATATCTCCAATCATTATAAAGTAATAAACAACCTATTAACCTACCCTATCACGATATAGTTAACAGCGTAAACCGATAATCTCCATTTGTATAAAAGCACCGTCATCCTAAGATAACGGTGCTTTCCAATATAGTCTATGATTTTATTTCTGCTATCATCCCATGAACTTTTTCCACTTCTTCATCTGGAATAATTAAATAGTAAATACCATTTATCTTCGTCCCTGTTCCCTGTAACATGTAATTATCTACGTTATGTCTAGTGCTGCGATAGTTGTTGAATAGATCTTTCATATCATCAAAATCCATACTTGTCGCCATATTTTTACCTAAAATTTTAATTGTGCTATTAATCTTTGGAATAGAGCCTACAGAAGCTCCACGATTTATAATCGCCTCGATAACTTGTCTCTGACGTTTTGTACGGCCAAAATCACCTGCTGGGTCTTGCTTCCGCATGCGTACAAAACTTAATGTTTTATCCCCATCCATGGCAAGTGGCCCTTTTGTAAATTCGTATTTTCCATCGGTCCATTCAATTTCATTATCAACCGTAATGTTCCCTAATTCATCCACAAGTTCCTTTAAACCTTCCATGTTTAAATTTACGTAGTAGTCAAGTTCGATATCTAAGAAGTTTTCCACCGTAGCTACGGCCATATCGCTACCACCAAATGCGTATGCGTGATTAATTTTATCTTCCTTACCTTTACCAACAATCAATGTGCGTGTATCACGTGGAATACTTATAATTTGCATGCGATCGTTCTTAGGATCAAGCGACATGACCATTAGCGCATCCGAACGTCCTCTTTCACCTGGTCGTGCATCAATTCCAAGTAATAATACATTGATAGGTTTCGATGCTTTCACTTTTTTCTTTGCAAGATCCGTATCTATCGAATTAACAGGCTCATGCATTTTTTCGTTTACCGTTTTCTTTGCATTATGATAAATAGAATATCCATAACCACCTATACCTAATACAATGACTAATATAACTACTAAACTAATCTTCCACCAGCTTCGTTTCTTTTTTGAACCTTTTCCCACTAGCTCATACCTCCCATATTCCCCGTTATAATGTATATCATTTTTCCTATTATCTCTCTATTAGAATCAAAAATAATTGCTTTATGTTGCTATATTGGAGAACTTAAATTAATAATCCATTACATCTTTCATATTATCGCACAATTCTACATATATTCCAAGACTTTTATAGTCTATCAAAGTAGTTCTTTTTTCCTATATTATTAAAATTGACTGAAAGATTTATTCAACTAAATGAATAAAGCGAGACTTCAACATGTAGTAGAATTCGCATTTTCCCTACTCACTATTGGTTAAATTGCTTGAACTTGTACTGGCTGTTTTTTTTCTCCACTTTTCATCTCAAAACATTCGCGAATTCTGGGAAAAGAACGAACAACTCGTAAAACTTATAACATGATTGAAACCTTCTTTCATTCATTTCGTAATATAATATGAGAATTAATGGAAGGGTTAGCATGTAGAACAGGATTTAATCAAGAAAAAACCTTTACCCTAGAAGTTAGATTCTCTCGGGTAAAAGTTGCGTTTTTTATCATAGTATGATGGATATCATATAGCAAATTGGAGGTAGTTAACATGATGGATACTTTTGGCCCTCAAGGTACATATTTCGATGCTGGTTCTTCATTGTTTGCAATTATTTTTTTCATTATTTTTGGTATCATTATTTTCAATGTAGTAAAAGGTGTAAACCAATGGCATGAAAATGAACAGTCGCCACGTTTAAGTGTTCCGGTTACAATAACTACAAAACGCACGAATGTAGATAATCATATGCATCATGGAAATATGCATACGCACACAACAAGCTCAACCACATATTTTGTAACTGTAACATTTGCAAGTGGTGATCGTAGTGAATTTCACATAACAGGTGAGCAATACGGTCTTCTAGCGGAAGGTGATACAGGTATCCTCACTTTCCAAGGTTCGCGTTTTTTAGACTTCAAACGTAATAATCTATGATAAAATTTTACTTAAAAATGCTCGTGTACGTTCTTGTTGCGGATTATGAAATAATTCATTCGGCTTGTTTTCTTCTACAATTCGGCCGTCATCGATAAATAAAACCCGATCACTTACCTCACGAGCAAACCCCATTTCATGTGTCACGACAACCATCGTCATTCCTTCCTTCGCCAATTGTTTCATCACGTGCAATACCTCTCCAACCATCTCCGGGTCAAGTGCAGAGGTTGGTTCATCAAAGAGCATAATCTCCGGATTCATCGCGAGTGCACGCGCAATTGCAACACGTTGTTTTTGCCCACCTGACAAATCATTTGGATAACTCTCAGCCTTATCACGTAAGCCGACCTTTTCTAATAGTTCAACTGCCTTATTTCTGGCTTCCTCTCTTGGTGTTTTTCGTGCTTTCATCGGTGCTAACATAATATTTTCCATCACGGTCATATGCGGAAATAAATGAAAGTGTTGAAATACCATACCGACTTCTTGCCTTATTTGATTGATTGGCGCGTGATCTTCCGTAATATCTTGGCCATTAATCCATACTTGCCCTTCTGAAACTTCTTCTAATTTATTTAAACAGCGTAGAAACGTACTTTTTCCTGAACCAGATGCACCTATCACACAAACTACTTCCTGCATTTTAATGGAGACTGAAATATCATTCAAAACTTCTAAAGTGCCATAATTTTTCCGGAGATTTTTCACTTCGATTAAATTCATCGTAAAGCATATCTCCTTTCTAAATATCTTGATAATAAGGATAGGATATAAATCATAATGAAATACATCACACCAACAACAAGCCAAATTTCAAATGCACTAAAAGTAGCCGCAATGACGACTTGCCCCTTTTGTGTTAAATCTGCAATGCCAATAACAGATAATAAAGAAGTATCTTTTAAACTAATAATGGCTTGATTCGTAAATGTTGGTAGCATACGACGAAATGCTTGTGGCAAAATCACATGGCGCATCGATTGACTACTCGTAAGGCCTAAAGAACGAGCTGCTTCATCTTGCCCCTTATCAATCGATTCTATTCCAGCCCGAATATTTTCCGCAAAATAGGCACCGGCATTTACAGCAACAGTTAAAATCCCTGCAGTCGTGCGATCAAATGAAATAAATGCCAATGAATTTAAGCCAAAATAGAAAAAGAATAATTGAACTAAAATAGGTGTTCCTCTTATCGCGTCTATAAAAGCTTTTGCTAGCCATCTCACTATGTTCCATGGTGATAACCGTAATAAAGCAACAACTAATCCAATCAAAAATCCAATCGTAATAGATATTAAAAAGACATATAATGTAACTTTAAAACCTTCCCAAAGGTACGGGAGAGCTTCAATGATGACATCCATTTGAACAACTCCTCGTATGAAATGCTAAGTAGATTTGGAGTGAGGTATTCAGCAAAACTCATGCCTATACTTGTTTTCATATATATTTTATTTAACGTGTTACACCAAGCAATCGATTTTTATTCTCCTAAATACGTGTTCATTATTTCATCATATTCTCCGCTATCTTTTAATGCTGCAAGACCAGCATTAATTTTTTCAAGTAACTCGTCATTTTTTCCCTTCAATACAGATATGCCATAATGATCTCCATTTAATCGTTCACCTACAACTTGCAAATCTAGCCCACTTTGAGCAATTGCATACGTAATAACTGGATAATCTTCAATAAGTGCATCTGCACTACCATTGGATACTTCTTGAAACATACTCGTGCTATCATTCACTTGTACAGTTTCATAGCCATGTTCTTTTTTATGTTCCTCTGCAAATTTTGCACCAGTTGTGCCATTCTTAATGACAACAACTTTTCCTTCCAAATCTTCTAAGCTATGAATGCTTTCATTATCTTTTGCAACTACAAGTGATAAACCTGCTTCAAAATAAGGATCAGAAAAGTCTACCTTCTCCTTTCTTTCATCAGTAATACTCATACCACCCATTCCAATATCAAGTTCCCCTGCTTGCATCGCTGGTATGATTCCACCGAAATCCATTGCTTCTATTTCAATCTTAATCCCTTGATCTTCCGCAATGGCGTGAATTAAATCAATATCAATCCCTTTATATTCTCCATCTTCTTGATATTCAAAAGGTGGATAAGTTGTATCTACCCCAACTTTATATACTTTATTTTCATCGAACTCCTTATTTCCACCACATGCGCCTAACATTAGCAGTACTAGAAATCCAACGAGTAAGTAAATTCCTTTCTTCATCATAACCTCCTCATGTTATATCAGCCTTATTATCATATGTATAAGTGGACAAGTTGTCCTATTCCTGTAAATTTTTACAAATACCTTTGTTGGTGAAATATATTACCTCTATCAAGTTTGTAGACCATGCAATTTTGGAAGATGTCATGCAAATAAAGTGTCACACATTCCAAATTTCTATGGAGTACTAAATATTTTTGTGGGAATAAAATAAATATAAAATCTGTTATTTTCCCTTGTAAGTGACAGATAATATGAAAAATGATATATTTTTAATGGACATAATGAAGGAGAGGACAACATGTTACAAGACATAAAGGTAATCATCTTTGACTTAGACGGTACTGTATACCAAGACACACATCATTTTAAATATTATGCACAGCGACTTTGTGAGAAATTACCGCAAGAGGTTCATGAAGCTTTTTGGCGTGATTATGATGCTGCAGTTGGAGGGACACATGCACTTCAAATAGGTACAATTTACGATGTGAAAGAAGATCTTATTTTAAAACAAAAAGATAATGAAGTAGTTGCAGGATTAACATGGGATGGTAATGAAGTTTCCAAGGAGAAACTTCAAGAAATTTACGGTGGTCGTACACTTTCCTATGATTTTAATACGATGTTAAATGTAGGAGATTTATGGTGGATTCCAGGTTCTATCTCAAGACATTATGGTATCAATGATGAAGACGCCCAAACATCATTTGGTGAAACAAGGTTATACATGATGACCGAGAAATTTAAGATGGAGCAAATTCCTGGATTCAAAGCATTACTTCATAGCCTAGCTGATAAAGTAAAAGTAGTCCTACTTACGAATTCTCCTGAAGAAGATAGTGAAGTTATTTTACATAAAGTCGGTATTGCTGATGTGTTTGATTATAAAATTTTCAATGGTAAGAAACCAATTCATACGAAAAAACATTTGCAGTCTGTTAAAGACCGTTACGATGTAGATTTTCATGAAATTTTAAGTATTGGGGACAATGCGATTAACGAAATTATCCCTGCCAAAGAACTTGGCTGCAAAACAATTTTAATCGACCCACACCACATTTTTGCAGGAGAAGGCATGGCAAATTTTGCTGACATGAGAGTGGAGAATATTGAAGGTTATATGGAATTATTAAAACAGAAGTAAAAGGCATGACGGGTTGGAACATAAAATAGGGGAACTCTCCCATTACTACACTTCGTATGAACGGATGATCATCGTAAAAATGGGAGGACCGCCCCCCTAAAGTCCAACCTTTTTTGTTTTTTAAAAGTTCATACCATATCAAAACCGCTGTCCGCTTTTTTACTTTTTCCATTATAGGGTAGGTCGTCCTATAGTACTTGCTCATAAATTGCAATACCCTACGTTAAATCTTCTTCGTATACGCACATAATGCGTGCATTTGCTTGAAGCCTACTTTCTTATATAATCGAATCGCATTTTCATTCTTTGCGTTCACACAAAGATTTACAGAAGCTATCTCATGAAATGAAAATATCCAATCTAAACCTGCCTCTATCATTTTTCCGCCGATACCTTTTCCTCTTTCTGTTTCTTTCACAGCAAAAAATTCAATACTCGCATCCCCGAATTCGGGCTCAACTTCCATATAAATATATCCTAATAAAGCTTGCGTAGGATGCGTCATAATAAAGACTTTTCGATGATCATTCATACGATTCAATATTTGTTGGCCATGATAGTAAGCTTTCGGAAATGTTTTGTTATGGAGTTGTTGAAATTCAGAAAAATACTGTTCAGATAACGCCGTGATTGATGGGTGTAGGGACTTTCTTTTACTTTTACGGGAATATACAAGTATTGCTTCCTTGCTAATTTTATTAAATTGACGTTCAGTTGCTAATTGCTGCACATGTTCATTCTTTTCATTAGGGAACATCATGAGTTCCTTTATTTCATGCGGTAGTAATTCCATCATCTTATCCCACATACTTAGACGAATGCCCCAATGCCCTGCCATTATAAAAGGACCCCAGATTTCAGCTACTTTATTTTCCAAATCAGCATCAAATCCAGCTACACCAATTAGCGTATCTTCTTTCATTGCAAGGACGAAGCAATCCGTATAAGGTATGTCTAACTCAGTCTCAAAATAATGCATAATAGATTGTTTATCTGTATCACAATAACCGATATGTGATGCTGCACAGCGATTTAACTTGGCAATGAATGAAGCAACACTGCCAAGATCATTTTCTGCCATTGTTCTTATATTTATCATAGCTCATTTCCTCGTTATCTTTTATTGGGCATCATATCGTATTTTAATTTTCCTTTTCCAACTCATTCACTCTCGTTTCTAGTCTTGCAATTTGTTCTTTTAACGCTTGATTTGATACCGTCACTCTATGTACCAAACTTTTAAAAATCGATATAATTGCAATAACTAAAACGACTAATCCGATAACATACATTAAAATAATTTCCAAAACAGGACCTCCTTTTCTTACTAGCTTAACTGTCCTAAGTCCCAGTTAAGCATTCTCTTTCTCATACACTCTTTTCGTACTTTTTAGTCTATTAACTCATTCGTACGTTAGTTTGTGCACATTTTTCTATATGCTCTACTCCTATATTAACATAAATAATTCTGATTTTAGACTAATTTATTGAATCTTACATATTTCGTTTCAAATTACGATAGCTAAGAAGCCTCCATTTTTCAGTGCGGTTAATGGCACCATCACTGGAGAAAGGGAGCATGGTTGCTTTCGTCATGGAACGGGTAGGTATTTCAATCGTGAACGAAGTCATGCAAAGTTTACGTAAAAGAAAAGACCAATATAACGACGAGTTGCGATAACTCACACTGGATTGGATTGACCATTTTTTATATGTATTATTTAAAATCCAACTTTCATGGGGCACTACCAGGTAACAGCTTTATAAAGTGCAAGGTTGAGGAATTTAAGGCTCTACGTCAAATGACGTTGGTATTGAATGTTAGTCGATTTTAAAATGTATTTGGATATCACACTCTAGGAAAGTTATGCTGCCCTTGAGTGTGTTTCCCTTTATGTTGTCCATACGTTACTGCATTTTCGCTTATATAAATATTTTTATCTTGAATATCTAACATATTTCTTATATCATTTGATATAGACAAGTGAGTTCCCTCCTATGAATTGGTTTTCGTCGACTTTAATTCTACAGGGAATCTCACTTGTTTTCTATTTATAAATCATTTTCATAAACATCATCCCACAATACTAGTTGTCCGTAATGAAAATGACCGACTCCTGTGGGAAAGCACATGTCTGAAGACCCCACAGGAAGTGGGTTTCTTCCGAGGAGGCTGAAGCCGTGCCCACGGAAAGCGTGTCAATTTTCATGTAGGACAACGGCATGCACGCT